>JBDHGH010000078.1:0-16112 GCA_039589995.1 Gemmatimonadota bacterium
GGCGTGCGAGACGGGAACGGCGTGATCTTTGTCTCCCACAAGGGCGACATCTACCCGGCTGGGTTCCTGCCACACCCGCTGCTTGGCAACGTCCGCGACGAGCCGCTGTCGTCCGTCTATAGGAACTCGCCGGCCCTATCAGAGCTCCGCGACATGGACAAGCTCAAAGGCAAGTGCGGTCGCTGCGAATTCCGGTGGCTCTGCGGAGGTTCTCGCGCTCGTGCCTACGGAATGACCGGGGATGTAATGGAGTCGGACCCGTTCTGCTCTTACGAGCCTTAGGGCAGCCATTTGAGTGAGGCAACCTGTGATCAGTAATCAGTAACCAGTGACTCCGTGCATGTTCAAGTCCCTTGTCGCCCGACGGCGCGCGTCATGGATCGCGAACGGCCACGGGACCACTGGTCACTGATTACTGACTACACTAGCCCAGTTCGACTGGCCTCGGCCCAGGCTGTATATTGAAAGGGCTCTGCCAACTGGGCCGTCAGTGAAGGGCACCCACCAACTCAGCACGGCAAGAATGGGCATTGGCAACATAGGTTGGACGGAATTCCTCGTCATTCTGGCGTTCGCGCTCGTTTTCTTTGGGCCACGCCGTCTGCCGGGCATCGCACAGACGCTCGGAAAGAGCCTGCGCGAGTTCCAGAAGGCTTTGAACGAGGTCAAGTCCGAGATGGCCCGGGCCACCAAGGACGTGGATGTACGGTCCGAAATGAAGCATATACTGCCCAAACCCTCCGAGATTATCTCCACGGACCTGAACACCGTGACTCCGGCCAGCGAAACGCCGGAGGTCACTACCGAGGCAGAAGTGACCATGACTCCGCGTGCTCCCGGCGCTTCTCCAAACCTCACAGCCCCTGCCGAGCAGGCGACGGAACCCGCGTTAGCCAGTGACGCAGCGGCACCCGAAAAGTCCAAGAAAGAAGATGGAGACTCTTCAGGTCAGAACGTCTCGTAGGTCCGAGCTCGTCGACATCACTGTGCAGGTCCGAGAGGCGGTTCGCCGCTTCGGTGTCGCTGAGGGAGTGGCCCACCTCTGGTCGTTCCACACAACCTGTGGTTTGACGGTCAACGAGGGCGCCGACCCGGATGTGGCTCGGGACATAGAATGGAAGCTCGGCGAGCTCGTACCCCACGAAGAGTCATCGTACCGCCATGCGGAGGGTAACTCCGACTCTCACGTAAAGACGAGCTTGGTGAATCCGGGCGCTACTCTGCTGGTCTCCGACGGCGAGTTGGTGTTGGGTACCTGGCAGGCGGTGTTCCTTGCGGAGTTCGATGGGCCGAGAAGCCGGAGGGTCGGATTGCAGGTCGTGGCAGCAAGCTAGGGGGTCGCCCCTTTCTCGGCCTCCAATTTACCCTCCATTAGCTTCGCCACGCCGCAGAACTCCTGGTAGCCTTCTTTGCCCAATGCCTCTGTTAGCTCATACTCCCAAGCGTCCACCACGCGGGTGGGGCCGTCGGCTGCAAGCGTGCAACACGGGCGGATCCCGTCGCACATGTCATCGAACTCCAGCCGACTGTACCAAGTCGTCAGCGGAAAAAGGCGACAATAGAACGGCTTGAGTCGCTCACCCTGCGGGAGATCGAGGCTCGGCTCCAGCTGCTGCAAGACACACAACCCCTCACGGTTCAGGAAGGCGCACTTGTCGTTGTAGACGGCCGTGCCGATGCATAGCCCACCCGGATAGTCCTCGTCCTCGTGTGTTTCGTCCTCGAACCACTCGGTTGGATCGGTCGGCTGTGTGTCGTCCATTTCTCCAGGGATGAGATCCGCGTACTCGAGGATTCGATCACGTTCTGGCAACGATGCGTACACACCGTGATGACAGCAGCGCCCATTGCACTCCTCCGCAACGTTCTGGGGACCGCCACCTTCGATCCGCGCCGTGGCCAGCCGGCGCTCGATCTTCCAATCTCCGATCTGGATCGTGTCATCCTTGCCCACACGGCTAGTCGCCATCCGTTCTCCTTATCCTCCAAACCGGACTCTGCCACACACTCGGGCGATTCTTGCAGAAGCAGCTGAATGATATCCCGTGGTCGTCCTTCTAGAAAGAGGGTATCGCGTGTTCCAAACGGCTGCGATGCCCTACATTTGTCAAAGGAAGCGGGCTGTTTGGAACGCGGCCGATCCGGATGGCGTTCTAGCAGCGAAAGCCTCGGAGCTGAGAACTCACTCCGCCTGGAGGGACGGGCAACAGATGCAATCGACTCCCTGGATTGTCACGCTCGGCTTGGTTTCGGCCACGATAGCGCTTGCCTGCAGCAGCGAACCACCGGGGCCAGCGGATCAGCTCGTCGACGCCTGGGTCGACGAGGCGGGCGGTCTTGGCGCTTGGTCCGACGTTGAGGACCTCCGTTACACCGTGACCACCGTCTGGTTCGACACGACTGGCACCGAGACGCGCCGCCGACCGCGGTTTGTCTGGGCCGCAAAGCACCCGCATCGGGCGCGGATCGAACGGGATGAGGCCGAGGGTCACTACGTTCAGGCCCACGACGGACGCGGCACGATCTGGGCGACCCTCGACGGGAAGGCGCTGGCCGACACCTTCAAGGCGGTCAGGGAAGTCCTCTACATCTCGGGGGACGTCCTCTATTGGATCGGCCTACCCTACAAGCTCAGGGACCCCGGCGTGAATCTCCGATTCATATCGCCGGACTCGACCGGGCATGCCGGCATCGCCGTGACCTTCGGCGAAGGTATCGGCGACCACTCGGGAGACCGCTGGTTCTACTATTTCAGCGACGAATCACCCTTCCCCCTCGAGGTTCACTACATCGAAGAGGGCAGGACAAACGTGAGTCGGACTATATGGAGCGACTTCGAGCATGCCGGCCCGATCACATACGTGGGAACTCGGACCTTTTACGACGAGCGGGGCGTGACCCGCAAGCAACTGATCATAACCGACGTAGAGATCAACCCCGGCCTTGCCGACTCTCTGTTCTCCCCACCCGGCGGTTAACTCGTAGGGTGATAGCCCGCCTCGCAAAGAAGAAAGGGACCGCTTTTTCGCGGTCCCTTGTTTCTTAGTCTCGATCCCGCAGTCAGGTAGATCAGCCGGAGGTGGCCGGAGATTCTACGCCCGATCGCCAAAGCCCCAGAAGGTATGGATCATACTGCTCCGGGTTTTGAAGATAGTCTTCGGCCCAAGTCTCGAAATCGGGGAGGGCGAGATCGCCAAGCAGCTTCTCGACCAAGAGGCCGGCCAGGTCTCGGAAGTTAATCGCACCATGCGTAACCCCCGCTCTTTGCTCCACGGCCCTGGCAAGCTCGAAGACTTTCTCCTCTTCGAGCTCCATGAACACATCACAGAGTCGAGCGGAGCAATAGTCAAGATACTTCGCCCGCAAGACTTCCTCAGACTCCGCATCCGGCCCATGGGGCTTTCGCGGCCCGTCCTCTCCCTTTCGCCGCACCATATTCCCCTCCTCCAGCAAAGGACGGCCACGTCGCATATAGCAACAGGCCACCTGCGCCCATGCTAGTGCCGGCGTAGTGACCGGTCAAGCATGGCTGCAACAGCGTTCTCGCAAACAGATGTAGGTTGGACCCGGGGGAGGGCCGGTCGCCTACGTCAAATCGAACGAAGTCTCGTATGTCGTTCCCGTAGGTGACGCAGACGACCGATGCAGGGCTGACACTCCCTGCAGACGAGCAAACACTGCTCGCCGGACGAGACCATACGCCAGCACTTTCTCAATGAACTCTGGATCCGTTTGCTGCAACCGTTCCACTTCGTCCGCCAAGTCAATCGGCAGGTTCACAACCAAGTTCACTGAACGTGACTCTGGCATTCGGTTCGTTCCTTCTGGTTTGGGCGCACTATGCCCTGCCAAGATTGGCCATCAAAATTACAAATTTATCGGAAAGGGCTACCCAGTAGTGGACCCCCATGAGATCCAATTGAGCAGCATTCGCTTTTTCGAAGCGCGCCCATTATATCACGAGGAACGCCACCCGCGCAAGTCTGGCGTCTTCCGAACGCGCGTTCGAATCTACGACTGTAAGTTGTTGCTATATCTTATGATACAGCGATGAGAAGAAGAGCGACATCCCTCGGGTTTTGCGCAAACTTCTGATGCGAAGAATTGATGTTTTTGTTTCGCAACTTGTTACTCTGCGCGACATGCGCGTTTTTTATTTGCAATACAACAAGAGGAAGGCCGTGCAATTCCGAAAGAATTGGGAAGACAATAAAACCCTCTTACAGTAGCTCCAACACCTCGCGCACATCGTTTGCATCCGATCTACACGCGACCCACAGGTCTCCGACTTCCTCCAAGCGTTCCTTCATCGAGACTACCGAAAAGTGACTCGGCTCGACATCTCCTTCCAGCTCCGTCCAACGAAGCGGTGCCGATACCGTTGCACCGGGTTGCGGTCGCACGGAATACGCAGACGCCACTGTGGCACCGCGTCGATTCTGAAGGAAGTCCAGGTAGACACGGGGGCCACGTTTTGAAACAACTCGTTGCACCGTCGTAAGGTCGGGGTTGGAACGCGCAACGAGGTTGGCAACGAGCTCCGCCAAAAGGCGACCCGTCTCGTAGGTCGTGCTCTTCTGGAGGGGAATGACGATGTGGAGGCCGCTGGCCCCGGAGGTCTTTGGGTAACCCCTTAGGCCCAATCGCTGAAGTTGGTCCTGGGCTGCCAGTGCCGTTTCGCGAACCGCCGAGAACGGGACACCCTCACCCGGGTCGAGGTCGAGAATCGAGTAGTCCATGTCCTCGAGCGTGCCCAAACGCGAGGGCCAAACATGCTGGGAGATGGCCGCGAGCTGCGTCGTGTACAGCAGCGTATAGAGATCGCCGCCGATAACCCGATCAACTTCTTCGCCCTCCAGTTGTAGTCTGACCGTGCGCACGCCCTCCGGCACCTGGGCGATCACACGTTGCTGATAGAACATCTCGGCAGTGATTCCGTTGGGGTATCGCTCCAACGTCAACGGTCGGTCCTCGACCACCGGTAGGATGGCCGGGCCGACCGACAGGTAATACCGCAACAAATCGCCTTTGGTGATGTTCGCATCAGGCCAGAACACTTTCTGCAGATTCGTGACCTTCAATCGACGGCCCTCGACTACGATGTCTCCGTCGCGCCCCTCCTTCTCCAAACCCTCCAGCGTTTGTATGAGCGATTGCGTTTCCACCGGCAGTTCCACCGCTGGACCGCGAGATGGCATCGCAGCACGTCCTTCGCGGACGACCCAGAGGGGGTCCACATCGCCTCGCAAACCCAGAAAAACCGGCTGCCGCAGCCGGTTTTCGCGAGTCCATTCCTGGAACTTCACCTCCGCCACCAGCTCGGGCCGCACCCAGTGACCTCCACTGACATCCTCGGGGGCCTCCCCGAAGGGGCTCGAGTCCTGGGCCAGATCGGCGAGTCTCTCCCCGATCACCCTCAGGTCATCGTCGCTGAAGCCACTACCGACTCGGCCAGCGCAGCGCAGCTCGCCACCGACACCGGCTTCGTCGTAGTAGCCCACCACAAGAGCCCCAAAACCCTGCCGGCCACCCTGGGGTTCCGTCCAACCAGCGACCACGAATTCCTGTCGCACGAGTTCTTTCACCTTCAACCAGTCCTGGCCCCGCTCGCCCGATCGGTAGCGGCTCTTGAGCCGCTTGGCCACAACGCCCTCGAATCCGCCTCGTCGCGACTCGTCCATCGTCCCCGATCCGCTCGACACATCGTGAGCCACGTAGTGAACTCGATGGCCGGTGAATCTCAGCAACTGCCTCAGCCTCTCTTTCCGATCCGAGAGGGGCTGGGCTCTCATATCCTCGTCGTCGAGCCACAGGAGATCGAAGGCGTGCATTTCGGCAGGCCGCTCTCGTACGTGGTGGGCGATCTCTCGAGACTCTCTCAGGTTGAAGCGCGGTTGCAGGTCCTCGAAGCGCGGGCCGCCATCGGCTCGAGCTGCTACGATCTCGCCGTCTACCACAAAGGCACTACCGCATCGGCGCGCGAGCAGCTCCAAAGCTTCCGTTATCTCGGGGAATGCGTGCTCGAGCTGATGACCCCGGCGCGAATAGATGCGCACCTGGCCACCGGGCTCTGCCCACCCAATTGCTCGGATACCATCGAACTTCAATTCGAAGCACCAGGCCTCTCCGCTCGGAAGCTTCTCGGCCGGTTGAGCGAGCATCGGCCGCGTGTCCACCGGAGCACCTGCCTGGGCCGACTCCTCCGGCTCCTCTGCAAACGACGGATCGTCCACCGGGCGCCCTGATACGACCGAGTCCTGGAAGCGCTCGACCAGTCCTTCGGGCTCGCCGGGCTCCGCATACACGTCCTTCTTCTTGAGAAGGAGCCAGTTGTCCTCGTCATCCCGGCCCTTCATGCGAACCAGGGCCCAGCGGCCGCGCAGTCGTTCTCCGGACAGCACTAGATCCAACTTACCCTCGCGCACTCCGCGCTTCAGGCCCTCCTCCGAGTCGGGGGTGTCGCCAACCGGTTGAAAGCGACCGCGGTCCCAGATGATCACCGCCCCAGCGCCGTATTCGCCTTTCGGTATCGTCCCCTCGAAATCGCCGTAGTCGAGGGGGTGGTCCTCCACATGAACGGCCAATCGCTTGGCCTCCGGATCCGCACTGGGTCCCTTGGGCACGGCCCAGCTAACCAGGGTGCCGCCGATCTCCAAGCGCAGGTCGAAATGAGTGCGGCGCGCCGCATGTTTCTGAACAACAAAGCGGCGCGCCGCTGATTCGGATGTCGCCCGGGCCGCCGAACCCGTCGGCTCGGGGGTTCGGCCGAAGTCACGCTTCTCTCGATACCTCTTGATATCTCCCAAGAATAGTGCCCTGCAAGCCTGACCTAACCTGAACCCTCAGCCGCCTGCAGGTCGCCCTCGTCCTGCCTCTCTCCCTCGGCCCTCTCGATGCTTTCCCTGAGGCGTGCCACAAGATCGACCACTTCAGTTTCCACGGGCTCGGATTCATCGATCCTGGCGATCTCCCGTCCTTCGATCTTGGCGCGGATGCGCTCGAGCAGTTTCTCGTTGTACTCGTCTGCGTAGCTGTCGGGGTTGAACGTTCCTGAAAGTTGCGCGATGAGCTGGTGGGCCATCTCGACTTCTTTCTCGCTCAACTCTACGTCCTTTGGCGTGTCGACGTGCTCGAGCGGAATGAGCTCATCGTCGAAGCGCATGAGATTGAGCACCAGCGCGTCGTCCAGAACCTTCACCGCTGCCAGGTGCTCCCGGTTGCGAAAGACCGTCTTGGCGACGGCTACCTTACCGGTCTCTTTCATCGCCTGCCTTAACAGACTATACGCCTTCTCGCCACCCGATTGAACGGCCAAGTAGTACGGCTTCTCGAAATAGCGGGAGTCGATTTCCGACTGGTCGACGAAGTCGACGATGTCGATCGTACGAGTAACTTGAAGCGCGACCTGCTTGAAGTCGTCCTCGTCGAAGATCACGTAATGTCCTGGCTCGTACTCATACCCCTTCACCAGTTCCTTGTAGTCGACCGGTTCCTCGTCGACTTTGCGCACTCGGACGGTCTTGATGGGAGAGTTGTCCTTCCCATCCAGCATGCGGAATTTGGGCGCTGTGTCCTTGGTCGCGCTTTCCACACGCACCGGAATGTTGACCAGCCCGAAACTGATCGCGCCTTTCCAGATCGTGCCCATAGGTTGAGGCCTCCACTGCGAAGTCGTTGATGTGCCGGGAGATACAAGATGCTTCAAACCGCCGGATCTGGCCAGTCCGACGTCAGCGGGTGTGTCCTTTCGCAACGGTTGGTTTTCCACGCCCCCGGGTTGGCCGTGGAAAACTGGGTGCTCAGGCATCGGCCTCAAGCACCGCCCACCGTGCCGGCAAAACATAGCAGTCCAAGCACGGGTTCCCAGGAACGGCGCCGGTTCTTACGGCAAGTGGGCAAAGCAAAGCGGGGCGACTCCGCAGAATCGCCCCGCCGGGAGTATGGGAATATTCAGCTGCTACTCGACATTGACCTGCGCGTTGTTCATCGACGCCGGATGGTTCTGGCAAAAATAGACCCATTGACCACGAACATTAGGTGTGAACGTGAATGTGGCGCCCTGGGCCATCTGCCCGCTGTCGAACGGTTGGCCGTTCTCAGGCTCGGTTTCCGATGTGGCTGTGTGGGCATTGGTGTCCAGGTTCCGCCATTGGACGCGGTCCCCAAGCAGAATCGTCACGTTCCGACCGCCACTCGGAGCGATGAAAGCGTTGTTCTGCATCAACACCTCGACCGTTTCAGGCTGCGTAGCCCGGGCATTGAAGCTGGTCGTCAGCGCCAAGTCGGTCTGGATCGTGGCCGTGATGGTATAAGGCGTGGCGAAATTACCGAAGGTCAATTCGCTGCTTGCTAAACCCTCCGCATCCGTTGGCGTTCCACCCGGGAACATGGTGCCACCACCGCCCTGGCTGGCGTCCCAAAGGACGATGGCGCCGGGCAAGGGCTGGTTATCCGTCCCCAATACCTCCACCACTAGAGGCTCGGCCACTTTCTGTCCGGTGCGGCCCATCTGGTCGTTGCCGGACTCGATCGTAATACTCGCAGGCGCAACCGCGTTCACAGTGAAGGTTGCCGGCGAACCGTTCAGGGTGTCCACGGTGGCCGTCACCACGTTCTCGCCCGCGGCGCCACCTGCCGTCAGATAGACAAACGTCTCTCCGAACCCGTCGGTCTCGGTCTCAGTTTCGGACAACGTCCCGCCGCCGGCCGTAACTGCCCAAGCTACATCCACTCTGCGGATCGGATTACCTTGGCCATCGGTAACCTGGACGACGAATGGCTCGAGCGTTTCCGAGCTCGTGGCCACCCTTTGGCCATTTCCCGATACAACGACTAGGTCTGACGGGACGCCTATCGGCCCGCCGCCCGTCGGCTCATCGTCTCCTCCACAAGCGACCACGGCGAACGCCGCGAACGCCAGGGCTACTGACAAGACACGCTTCATAGCTCTACGACCTCCTGTGTGATTCACAGCCTCGAATGGCCGACGCGCGCGAAATTGGACCCTCGCGCGGCGGCCGCTTCGTTCGATTCCATCGCACTTAACACGGTTGAAGCCGCGTGAAGTCTAATACGGGCAGGCTCGGATTTGTAGTCCAACAAACCAGCCCAACCGACGAACCCAGCCGGATACTAGTGGCGTAATGCGTGCTACACTCTACGCACGGTGCGGGTCCTTCAGCATATCTGAGTGGATATTTGCATAACACCCGGGGACCCCGTTTCGTTGAGTGTCGTTTCAACCGTCACTGTCTGGGACGAGTTCCCGAGGGCTGTTGTGCTAGATAGGCTGGCCCAAGTCGACCGATCTGATGAGCAACTCGAAGAGCAATCCGAGAACGATGATGAAGACCAGGAACGCGAGAAACGGCATGAGGAATCCAAGCGTGGCTCGGGCATTCGTCGTTCGCTGCGCCTCGCGCACGCCGATGTATAACACCACCATCCCCCACACCATGCTCACATACGGTCCGAAGAAGGGGAAGATGGCGAACGCGGCGGGGCTCGAGGAGTAGGCGACGGCCCGGAAAGTCGCCTCGTAGCCACGTCGACCTGCGCCGACGATCATAAACCCAACGTGCACCACCGCCACCATTACGAAGAGGAGCCCCACATACAGCGGAATCACGAAAGCCATCGTAAATAGCAGCCTGACGAGGCTTCCCACCAGCGTGACGACCATGCTGTCATCGCCGCTGCCGCCTAGCGCAGCTTCGAGCGAACTCCAATACAGGCTGAAGAACAAACCGATGACGGTGATCAGCACGGCATACCCAAGCGCGGGGCCGACGCCTCCTTTGGGGGGCATCTTCCGGAAGAAGTGCACAGGCCGAAATACACTGTCTTTCCACGTGAGCCAGAAGGCAGAGAAGAACCCGAGCTTGCGCCAGTTCTCCCAAGGCACCGGGGCGGTGCCAGCATGCTCCACATCCTCAGTACCCTTAGCCGGAGGCGCGTCCACCAGGGCGGGCGGCGGTGGCGGCTCCAATGGGGGCGGGGGTGGCGGCGGAGCGTCTGGGTCGACCGGCTCCGTGGTCACGTGCCCGCAAAACGGACAGACTTCATCCGCGGCACGGAGCGGCGCACTGCATCGCGGACACGCAGACGGAACGCTACTCATGCGCCGACGGCCGTTCGAAGCATTCCGGCATGTGAACCTTCTAGGGTCTCCCGGGACAGCACCACCCTGGCGTCAACCGCCATGGGAGTCTGGCCGGGCTCAAAAGCGATGAATGGATTGATGTCCAACTCCGCGACTTGCGGGAAGTCGCCGACCAGTTGACTGATCCGCTGGATGGCCTCCTCGAGCGCGTTGAAATCGACGCCCTTTTCACCCCGCAGCCCTTCTAACAGCTTGTAACCCTTCACCTGGCGGATCATCTCCGCGGCGTCGATGTCGCTGACGGGATGAACGCGAAAGACCACGTCGCCCAACGCCTCAACGTAGATGCCGCCCAATCCGAACATGATGAGTGGCCCGAAGCTCGGGTCGAAGGCCGTACCGATGATCGTCTCGCGTCCGCCCGTGACCATCTGCTGGACCAGCACACCGTCCACATCATCGCTGCCGACGCCGCTTTCAGCCAGCCGCTCCATGATCTCATGAAACGCGCCCCTGACCTCCCGCGATGATTGCAGGCCGACGATCACCCCACCGATATCCGACTTGTGGGAGACCTCGGGTGCCATAACCTTCAGCACCACTGGGAAACCCACGGCTTCTGCTGCCTCAATCGCCTCGTCGGCTGTCCGTGCCGATCGTGAGGGGACCGTGGGTACACCATAGGCCTTGAGTAGCGACAGCGCATCGCACTCTCCCAGGCGCATTCGGTCGGCCTCCATCGCCGAATCGAGGATCTGCCTCGCTGCTACCTCGTCTACATCGCCGAAACGTTTGACGACGCCAGCGGGACGCTCCAGCCAGCGACGATAGCGACTCATCCCGGTCAATGCCCGCACTGCCGATTCCGGGAAAATGAACGCGGGTACGCTGGCCGCGTGGAGGAGCGCGCGACTCTCTTTGAGTCCCTTGCGTCCCATGAGCACGGCCAACGTCGGTTCCTCACGCCCCGCCGCCGTGTCGGTGATCGCCCGGGCCACATCTTCAGCATGCACGCCCAGTGGCGGTACGAACGAAGCGATCACCGCATCCACCCCTGGATCGTCCAGCACCGTCTCCAAGACCGCCCGATAGCTATCGGCGTCGGCGCTGGCGATCATGTCCACCGGGTTGTTGACCGATGCTTCCTCCGGCAAAGATGCCCGTAGCCGCCCACGCGTTCCTTCGGTGAAATCCGCGACCTGGAGATTCTGCGACTCGAGCGCATCGGCGATGATGATCCCGGGGCCCCCAGCGTTCGTGACAACGGCAACGCGGTCGTCCTTGGGCAGCGGCGCGTTCCCGAAGCCCATGGCCATGTCGAACAGGCCCTCGACCGTATCCACCCGGATAACCCCGCACTGGGAGAACAGGGCGTCCGTCGCCACGTCGAGTCCGACCATCGCACCCGTGTGGCTGCTCGCCGCTCGAGCGCCCGCGCGCGTGCGCGCCGCCTTTACCGCGACTACTGGCTTGATTTGAGTAAGCTCTCTGGCAATCCTCGTAAAATGACGTGGGTTTCCAAAGCTCTCCAGGTACATCAGGATGACCGACGTATGCTCATCATCTCGCAAGTACTCAAGAGCATCGTTACCCGAGATGTCGGCCTTATTACCCAAGCTTATGAACTTGCTGACGCCGATCCCGTACTCCCGGGCGTAATCGAGGATCGTTACTCCCATCGCTCCCGACTGGCTGAGGAACGCCACGTTTCCAGGCGCCGGCGCGGTCGGCGCGAACGTCGCATTCATCGAGATTGCCGGATCGGTGTTGAGGACACCCATGCAGTTGGGGCCCACCATTCGCATCCCGTACTTCCGGACTTGGTCAAGCAGATCCTGCTCGCGTACTACGCCCTCGCCGCCAACCTCTTTGAACCCGGCCGATATCACGACCAAGCTCTTCACTCCCGCCTCTCCACACTCAACCACCACTTCCAGAACCAGCTCTTTGGGGACCACGATCATCGCGAGATCCACAGGCCCCGGCACATCCCCGATCGACGGGTAGGCCCTCATCGAATGCACGACATCAGCACGAGGGTTTACCGGATACACTGCTCCCGCGTAGCTATCGCGAAGTAGACTGTCGAGTATCACGTAGCCGATCGTGTCCGGGTGACGACTGGCTCCGATGACGGCGATGGATCGCGGTTCGAAAATGGTTTTGAGTGTTGTGGGTCGGGTCACATTCATGAGAGCAAGATAGCCTTCATTCCTGTTGCCCGGCTAGGCGGGTTGCCGTCTTTCGCAGTCGGAGGAAGATAGAAAGCGCGTACAGGGTCCCGCCCAAGGCGACGGTCCACAGAAAAAGCTCCAACGCCAGAACCAGATGCCGAGCACCGGCCACCGTGTTCACATCGAGGATCAGGATCAGCAGCCCGGGCCCGAGGGCGCTCACCGCTGTCAGCAGCCTACCATCATCCCGCAGGGCGGCTGCATCGTCCACGCGGCCGGACCGACGTAACGGTGCAGCCGCCCACCGATCGATTCGCTGAACCAGCACGTCCTGCCAACCGTAGATCGAGTTATAAGCTCCGATAAGCACTCGCAGTACAACCAGCGCCGCCGGTCTGTCTGCGTAGCGCGCCCGGTCTTCCGGGGTTAGCTGCTCCTTCACGTGGCTCGTTGTGTCACCGCCCCGGCGCTCTCGGAATCGGACGTAGTAGTAATTGAAGACCGAGCCCTGCAGCAGCCCGAAGATTAGTGCTGCACTGGCCAAGGCGGCAGCATAGGCCGCCGGGCGATCGCGCGAGATCGCCACAGCCAATGCCGCACACAACGCAAATGCGACGATGGAATCACAAATCGAATCCAGAAAACGCCCAATCCGCGAGGGCCGTTTCTGTAGCCGCGCAAGCGAGCCGTCAACCGCGTCCAGCACATTCTTCACCTGCATCGCCGCCGCACCCAAGACGGCGAAGGTGTAATCTCCCAACGCGTAGCAGTACGCACCCCCCAGGCCGATCAGCAGCCAGAGTAGGGTCACGTGTGGGGCACGCACCCGCGTGTCCGAAAGCCGCCGGGCGAGCCAGGCCGCGAGCGGGCGGGCATAGTCGCTCAGATCGATGAACCGAGCGGATCTGGGTACCTTCTCTGCCGTAGCTCCGTCTTGCATGGTCTTCTAACTTATAGGCGCTTTCAACTGTCAGAACTTACGGGGGCCGACAGAGGTCCACCAACTCGAGCAGGTAACATGCCTATCGGCTACCTAACACGGGCGGTCCAATTTTCCGCGTCGCACCGCTACCACCGACCCGATTGGAGCGATGAAGAGAACGAGCAGCGATTTGGCCGATGTGCGCGTCCCGAAGGCCATGGCCACAATTACCGCTGCGAAGTCACCGTGATGGCTCCCATCGACTTGGAGACGGGAATGGTCATCGATCTGGGTGATCTCGACCGCGTACTCGAGTCGCAAGTCGTTTCTCGCTTTGACCACCGCAACATCAACGTGTCAGTAGAGGAATTCAGAGCCGGCGCTGCAATACCCACGACCGAGAACTTGGCAGCGTTCATCCTGGCGCGGGTGAGCGCATCCCTGCCTGCAGGGGTGAAGGTCCACCGTGTCCGCGTTCGTGAAGATCGGGACCTCTGGTCGGACGTCTATGGGTCCCAGCAGGCCGACTGACCCGCAGCCCGCTCCCGCGGGAGCCGCCGAACCGTCCCCCAACGCTCCGGACCCACCAGGTGTTTATCCACTGCGAGGGCGATGACCGCGCGAGAGGGCGATAGCCCGGCCCACGACGAGCCGTTCCTGGTGGAGCGGGTTCGTCAGGGCGACGGTCAAGCGTTCGGCATGTTAGTCGAGCGCTATTCGGACCAGGCTTTCGCCGTGGCCTATGGGTTCCTCCAGCACGCCGAGGACACCGAGGATCTCGTGCAGGACGCTTTCATCCGCGCGCTGGAGAAGATCGACTCGCTGGGTCGGGGAAGCTCTTTTGGACCGTGGTTTTACCGCCTATTGGTCAATGCGGCCCTGAACAGACGGAAGTACCTGGCGCGGCGCCACACGCATGAAGTGCCGGACGCGGTGGCCGGGCATGAGAACCCCGCGGCGGACGCCGATCGGGCCGAACTGCGCCGCCAGTTGGCCGGCGCGTTGAGTTTGTTGCCGGCCGACTTAGAAACCGTGGTGATCCTCCACGACTTGGAGGGTTTCAAGCACCCCGAGATCGCGAAGATACTCGGGATTCCCGAAGGCACCTGCCGCTCCCACCTGTGGAAGGCAAGGCGCCAGCTTCGGGAGCGTCTTCAAGAGCACCCGAAGCCGGACTGAGATTCGTAAACGAGAGAGGTTTTGGACGATGGCCGAGCGACACGACGACCCCCCGGCGATCATCGAAATCGAGGCCTTGCGAGCTCCGGCGCGATCGGATGCGGCGCGGCAGCAACTGACGGAGCGTATCCTGGCCGCTGCAGAGCCTTTGCTCTCACTGCGTCGCGAGCCTGTGGGCTGGTGGGACGTGCTGGCGGGCTGGGCCAAGCCGGGTCTGGTCGCCGCGAGTTTAGCCTTCATCATCGCCGCTGGCGCCCTCCTCACAAGCCGCGTGGGTCAGCGCGTGGCCGAGCCCGTGACCCTGGACGAAGTTCTGGCTCTCAGCGAGAGCGGTGAGATGCCAGCTCTACTCGTAAGCCTCAACGAACCCGATGCCGAGGCATTCGCGGCTGCAGCTCTGATGGAAGGGGCCCCCGATGCCGATGCCCTCGAGAGCGTGAACCGTGGTGAAATCAATGAACGGTAAATCCAAGATTTGGGCCATTGGCTTCCTCGCTGTCGTTCTGCTATTCGGCGGCGTTTCCGGAGCCGCGCTGGACCGCGCGTTTGTCCGCAAAGCGGAGACCATAGAGGGACAGCGACGAAGCGACGACCGGGAGGGTCGCCGCGATGGCGTCCGAGGTCGCCGGCAGGGCTATCTGAGTTGGCTCTCGTCGGAGCTCACGCTGACCACCGAGCAGCAGACACAGGTCAAGACCATCGTGGAGGGTTACCACGAGCAGGTCTCTGCGCTATGGCGCGAGACCAATCCAAGATTCGAGTCGCTGAAGTCACAGGTCCGCGCCGAGATCCGCGAGGTTCTCGACGAGGAACAGAAAGCCAAGTATCAAGCGCTCTTGGAGAAGCAGGCAGAGCGCCGTCGCCACAATAGGGAAGACGATAGATCATGAACCTCCGAAGATATTTGACCCTCTTCACGTTAGCTCTCACCACTGCAGCGGTCGGTTGCGAAGAGGCCGAAGAAGGTCGCCCGTTCCAGGTGGTAGCGGCACAGCGCCAGAACCTGGCTATCTCGGCCGAGGCCGCAGGTATTCTGGAACCCGTGACCATGGTCGAGATCAAGTCGAAGGCGTCGGGCGAGATTCTTTCGATTCCGGTCGAGACGGGCGACATCGTGGAACAGGGCCAGCTGCTAGTACAGGTCGAACAGACCGATGCACGCCAGACGCTCGCGCAGTCAACAGCCGACCTCGAGGTCGCACAGGCACGCCTCAAGATTGCCGAGTCGCAACTCGAGCGCTCCCAGCTCATGCGCGAACAAGAGATCATCAGCGATCAAGATTTCGAAACGGCCGAGCTCGAGCACGCCAATGCCAAGGCCCAACTCGTTCGTGCCCAGTCTATGCTCGAGACAGCCCGCGAGCGCATGGCCGAGACGACCATCCGCGCTCCGATATCCGGGACGATCATCGACAGGACGGTCGAAGTCGGCAACGTGATTTCCTCTGCCACGCAGGTGGTCGGCGGCGGGACGCTGTTGATGACCATGGCCGACCTGCAAGAGGTCCAAGTGAGGACGTTGGTGGATGAGACGGACATCGGACGTGTCCAGCCCGCGATGCCCGCTGACATCAACGTCGAGGCCTTCCGCGATCGCACCTTCCAGGGTCGAGTCCTCAAAATCGAGCCGCAAGCCACTGTATCGCAGAACGTCACCATGTTCCCCGTGATCATCCGCATCCGCAACGAGGATCAGCTGCTCAAGCCTGGCATGAGCGCCGAGGTGACCATTCAG
>JBDHGH010000079.1:0-15779 GCA_039589995.1 Gemmatimonadota bacterium
CCGGCCGTTCCATTCGGCGCTCGAAGCGAACGACGGCCTCGCCCTCGGGACCCGGAAGTACATCTCCACCCAGCGGGGAAACGAGCACCGAGCGTCCGTCCGAATCGAGAAGCTCGACGGCAAGGCTGTGAGCCGCCGCCGGTTCCGATAAAGCGTTTTTCACCGAGACCGTGATGTCCAGGCGCCCGTCTTCGTAGTCAGGGTCGAGATCGCCGACGACGAAGAAGTCTCTTATATAGACGGCGGGCGTAGAGAACAGGTGAACGTCGCGTTCGATACCGCTGATCTTCCAGTAATCCTGACCTTCCAGGTACGCGCCATCGCTCCACCGGTAGACTTCCACCGCCAGCGTGTTGTCGCCGGCCTGCACGTAGTCCGTGACGTTGTATTCCGCCGGCGTCTTGCTCCCCTGGGTATAACCCACCTCCTGGCCGTTCACCCAGATGTAGGCGGCGGACTTGATACCGCCGAAATGCAGGAAGATCTGACGACCGTCCCACGACTCGGGGACGGTGAACGACGTGCGGTACGAGCCGACGGGGTTCCAGTCGTGGGGGATGTAGGGCGGATCCGGTGGGAACGGATAGGCCACGTCGGTATACAGCGGTACACCGTGTCCCTGGACCTCCCAATTCCCCGGTACCGCGATGTCGTGCCAATCGCTGACATCGTATTCGGGCTTGTAGAACTCGGTCGGTCGGTCCGCCGGCCTCCGAACCCAGTTGAACTTCCAGGTACCGCTCAACGATTTCACGAACGGCGAGTTCGATCGATCGCCTTCGATGGCGCTAGGGACATCTGGATACGGGGTGTACGTCGCGTGGCCCGGCTCTTTGTTTCGGCCGATCACGCCGGGGTTCTCCCAGTCGTTTGTCGAGTCTCGGCCAGCTTCGGCGCAGGCGGCGAGAAGAACGAGCGACAAAACCGACGCGGTGATGGAGGATCTCGTGCCTGGCATTATTCGACTCGGTAGTTGACGGACCGCGAAGCGAAGGTCCAGTTTGACATCTGAGATCGCCCACACACTTAGCGCAGCACGGTTCACGGAACAAGGTCCTGGATATGCGCATGCGCACATCGATCGACATCCTGCCGGCTTTGGTACTGATTTTTGCGTTGCTTCCTGTTGCCTGCCAGCCCGCGGATGACAGCGACTTCTATGCCGACGCCTACCGCGATTCGATACCGCAGTACGAAGAGATCAAGAGCCGGCTGGCGCGTGGTTGGAATACGTGGAACACGCGGAGCATGACGTCACACGTCCTGCTTCCGGAGGGCTTCGCCATAAACCTCGCCTTCAAACAGATCTACTGGCTCGATGGTCGATACCTCGCCGAACCGCTGGCCGGTCGTTGGAGCGAGCCGCGGGAGACGGTTCGGCCGGGGCCGCACGCCTGGGACGGCAGCTACACCGAGCTCGAGCTGGAGTGGGAGCAGGTCAAGGTGCGGGTGCAGAGTGGGCACGATGGTGACGACGTGGTGTTGTTGGTCACGCCGCTCGAGCAGCCTAGCGCGCCCGTCAGGCTGATCGTCGAAGCGGGGATGTTGTGGGACCGTCCCGGCACACTGTCGAAGGACGGCGAGGTGTTGAAGGCTCAAACGCCGGGCCGGAACATCGAGGTGCACGTCACGGCCAACTCAGTCACGGATCCCTTCGTTCCCGTCATGACTCCGTACGTGGCCATCGATCTCGACGGTGAGGTCGGGATCTCGACGGGGCGATCGCGAGATCTGGACGATATTCGCGGGATCATCGACCGGCAGCACGAACGATTGCTGGGCATGGCCGGCGAGTACGGCGAGTTGGCCGAGGCCTTCATCGTGGTGCAGGCGGGAATTGTCTGGAACGTCGTCTACGATCCTGCGAACGAGCGAGTCATACCGACTGTGGGTCGCATTTGGAACGAGGAGCGTGGCGGCTGGGGGCTATTCGGTTGGGACAGCTTTCTCATCCCCTACATGATCGCCGTTGATAACCGCGACCT
The DNA here is from genome assembly GCA_039589995.1 of Gemmatimonadota bacterium. Taxonomy (GTDB): domain Bacteria; phylum Gemmatimonadota; class Gemmatimonadetes; order Palauibacterales; family KS3-K002; genus JBDHGH01. Next base: position 1,986 of record JBDHGH010000079.1, read on the forward strand.
CGCTTTCGCCGGCGTCATCGCGCACCTGCGCGGCGCCACCGAAGAGGGCTTCATTCCCAACGACAACCAGGCGAACGAGCGGAAGTCGTGGGACCACTCGCAACCGCCCGTCGGCGGTATCATGGTCAAGGAGATCTACAAGCGTCATCCCGAACGCTGGTTCCTCGAGGCGACGTTCGAGGGTCTGTTGGCCTGGAACCGCTGGTGGCCGCGAAAACGACTCAACGAGGGTCTACTCGCCTTCGGTTCGCACGAAGCGAAGAACCCCTTCAACGAACGTTACCGACAAGACAGGGTCGCCGCCGGCTGGGAGTCGGGCATGGACGACTCGCCGATGTACGAAGGCGTCCCCTTCAACCAGGAAAAGAACACACTCGAGCTACAGGACGTGGGACTGACCAGCCTGTATATCGCCGATTGCGAAGCCCTGGCCGAGATGGCGGTGCTGCTGGGAAGGGAAGAGGAGGCGACCGAACTGCTCGAGCGTGCCGAGGCGTTCCGCGACCGCATGGAATTGCTGTGGTACGAGGAAATGGGCATGTATCTGAACCGCCGCACGGACACCGGCGAGCCGTCGATGCGACTGTCGCCGACGCTCTTCTACCCTCTGCTGGCGCAGGTGGCCAGCCAAAGCCGGGCGGAACGCATCGTCGAAGAGCATTTCTACAATCCCGACGAGTTCTGGGGTGATTGGATCGTCCCGACCATCGCGCGAAACGATCCGGCGTTCGAGCGGCAGCGCTACTGGAAGGGAGCCATCTGGCCGCCGACGAACTTCCTCACGTACCTGAGCCTGCGCAAGTACGGCATGGTGCAGGCTTACGAAGCACTAGCGCAAAGGTCGCTGGCCATGTTCATCGCGGAATACCGGCGCAAGGGCTTTGTAAGCGAGAACTACTCGGCCTTCACGGGAACGGGCGACGACCCGCGGCTTTCCAGCGACAATTTCCACAGTTGGGGAAGTCTGTTTGGCATCATGGCATTCGTTGAGGAGGGCTTTTTGCCGCCGCCGGAGGAGGAACTCCGTGTTGGTCAGTAGAGCAGTTGTACGACAGTGATTGGATCGTTAGTATCGCCTCCCGACCTAGAAGTAAGTAGTGATTCGTAATAAGTGATTGGTAGGAGTGAACGCGAGCTACTAATCACCAATTACTACTGACTAATGACTTTCCGCCCCGACCGGGAGGTTGCCCAACATGACCAGGCTCGTCGCGTTTCTTTCTTTGGTTCTCCTCCTCAGTCCGTCAAACGTTTCTGCACAACGGTCGCGCGACGACGATGGCTCGCGTCTCAACTCGGGCACGTTCCGCGGCCTCGAGTTGAGGAACATCGGACCGGCGTTCATGTCCGGGCGCATCGCCGACGTTGTGAAGAACCCCGACGACAGAAGCGTCTGGTACATGGCCGTCTCTTCGGGCAACGTCTGGAAGACGGTAAACGCGGGAACGACCTGGAAGCCGATCTTCGATGACTACGGTTCGTACTCGATGGGCTGTGTCGCCCTCGACCCCAACAACCCGGAGGTCGTCTGGCTGGGCACCGGCGAAAACGCCAGCCAGCGGAGCGCCGGCTACGGCGATGGCGTCTACAAGAGCCTGGACGGCGGCTTGAGCTGGACCAACGTCGGACTGAAGAACTCCGAGCACATCGGCAAGATCCTCATCGATCCACGGAACTCGGATGTGGTGTACGTGGCGGCACAGGGTCCGCTCTGGGCGCCGGGCGGCGACCGCGGCTTGTACAAGACTACCGACGGCGGCGCGTCGTGGGAGTTGATCCTCGAGGTCAGCGAGAACACCGGTGTCACCGACATCGTCTTCGAGGCGGGCAATCCCGATGTCATCTATGCGGCGTCCTACCAGCGCCGCCGGCACGTGGGGATACTCGTCGCCGGTGGCCCGGAGTCGGCCATCTACAAGTCCAGCGATGCGGGAGCGACGTGGAAGAAGCTCACCCGCGGCATCCCCAGCGTCGACATGGGCCGCATCGCGCTGGCCGTCTCGCCTCAGAAGCCCAACGTGGTCTACGCGTTGATCGCGGCGGCGGACGGCCACAGCGGCTTCTTCCGCTCGCCCGATCGCGGCGAGCATTGGGTGAAGATGGGCGACTATATCGTGGTCGATCCGCAGTACTACGGAGAGATCTACGCCGATCCTCACCAATTCGATCGCGTCTACGCCATGGACGTGTGGATCCACTACACCGAGGACGGCGGCCGAACGTTTCAACGGCTCGGCTCGCAGTACAAGCACGTGGACAATCACGCCATGCTGTTCGATCCCGACGATCCCGAGTACCTGATGGTGGGCAGCGACGGCGGGTTATACGAATCGTGGGACCGGGGTGAGACGTGGAAGGCGATCCAAAACCTATCTATCACTCAGTTCTACCGCGTCGGCATCGATAACGCGTCGCCGTTCTACAACGTCTACGGCGGCACCCAGGACAACTCGACCCTGGGCGGACCGTCGCGCACCACGACGGTTCACGGCATCACCAACGCCGATTGGTTCATCACCATCGGCGGAGACGGATTCCAGACCCGGGTCGACCCGGAGAACCCCGACATTCTTTATTCGCAGTACCAGTACGCCGGCATCGTTCGCTACGACAAACGCAGCGGCGAACGGACCGAAATCCAGCCGCAGCCGGGGCCCGGAGAGCCGGCCTTACGGTGGCATTGGGATTCTCCGCTCGTGATCAGTCCGTTTTCGAATACCCGGCTCTACTTCGCTGCGAACAGACTCTTCCGAAGCGACGATCGCGGTGACACGTGGGTGGCGGTGAGCCCCGACCTCAGCCGAGGACTGGACCGCAACCAGATGGAAGTCATGGGAACGGTCTGGAGTCCCGACGCCGTCTGGAAGAACGTCTTCACGTCGCCGTTCGGGACCATCGTCTCGCTGGACGAGTCGCCGCTGGCGGAAGGTCTGATCTATGTCGGAACAGACGATGGCTTGATCCAGGTCACCGAGGACGGCGGCGCCAATTGGCGGAAGATCGACAGTTTTCCCGGCGTACCCGACATGACCTACGTGGCCGACGTCGTCGCCTCGCGCCACGACGCCAACACGGTCTATGCCGTATTCAACAATCACAAGAGCGGCGACTTCAAGCCGTACGTGCTGAAGAGCACCGACCGCGGCGGAAGCTGGAGGGCTATCACCGGTGACATCCCGGAGCGCCACGTCACCTGGACCATCGTCGAGGACCACGAGAATGCGGGCCTGCTGTTCGTCGGAACGGAATTCGGCCTGTTCTTCACCCTCGATGGTGGGGCCGAGTGGTTTCAGTTGAAAGGCGGTGTGCCCACCGTCGCGTTTCGCGACCTGGAGATCCAGAGGCGCGAGAACGACCTGGTCGGCGCAACGTTCGGTCGTGGCTTTTACATACTGGACGACTACTCGCCGCTGCGACACGTCAGCGCGGAGGCGTTCGATGGTGACGCTTTGCTGTTCCCCGTGAAGGACCCGTGGATGTACGTCGAGTCCGGACCGATGGGTTACAACGAGAAGGGCTCGCAGGGCCACTCGTTCTTCACCGCACCCAACCCGCCGTTCGGTGCTGTGTTCACGTATTACCTGCGCGACGCGCTGAAATCGCAGAAGCAGCAGCGTCAGGCGCGGGAAGCGCAGGCGCGAAGGGAAGGCGAGCCGCTTCGGTATCCTAGTTGGGACGAATTGCAGAGAGAAGATCGTGCGGACGATCCCGCACTCATCCTGACCGTCACCGACCCGGACGGAAACGTGGTGCGCCGGATCACGGGGCGGCCATCGGCTGGGATGCATCGCGCCGCCTGGGATCTTCGCTACCCCGCGTTCACTCCCGCGCTACGCGGCCGGGGATCTTCGGGCCCGATGGTGGTACCGGGGACGTATACCGTACGCCTGGCCAAGCTGGTGGATGGCGTGCTGACTCCGATGGGGGAACCGCAGAGCTTCCAGGCGAAGCCGCTGGGCCTCACTACCCTGGCCGCTTCTGACAAAGCAGCGCTGCTGGCCTTCCAAGAAAAAGTGGGGCGCTTACAGCGCGCGGTCCTCGGCGCGAATCGTGTGGTGGACGAGACGCTGGAGCAGCTGGGGCTGGTGGAACAGGCCCTTCTGACTACGCCGGCGGCGGACGCGTCGCTGTTCGAACAGGTTCGGGACCTGAAAGAGCGGCTCTACGATATTGACGAACGGCTGACGGGCGATATCACTCAGTCCAGCCGTGCCGAATTCACACCGCCGAGTATCACGCAACGCGTCCAGAGAGTCGTGGGCAATTTCTGGAGCAGTTCGGCGCCCACCACGACGAACCTGCAGAACTACGAAATCGCCGGCCGGGGATTCGAACAGGTCCTGGAGGATCTGCGTGTGCTGGTCGACGTGGACATGGCACAGCTGGGCGAGAGGCTGGAGGCCATCGGCGCGCCTTGGACTCCCGGTCGAGGTGTGCCGAGCTGGTCCTTCGAAGGGTCCTAGACTCCTCGGGCCGATGGCGGTGCGGGTGCGGCGAGTGTCCCTCACTGGCCGGCCCGCTCGACAGTCCCCATACTTACCGGGCCCCAACCGTCCTGTGCTCAGATCGAAGTACGTCTACCCGATGAGACGGAAGGTGGTCCTATGCGCCGCAGGAACGGAAGATCGATCCTGTCGGGAGTAATCCCGGCTATCGCAATCACCATGTCTTTCTCCTTGATGACGGGCTCCTGTTCTGCAGACCAGCAGACGGCGGGCGGTCAGGAGGAGTTGATGCCGCCGACAGCGAAGGTGATACCCCAGGAGCTGGAGATGCACGGCGACGTTCGCGTGGACGACTATTTCTGGCTGCGCGAACGCGACAACCCCGAAGTCATCGCCTACCTCGAGGCAGAGAACGAATACACCGCAGCCGTAATGGCTCACACGGAAGATTTTCGCGCTGAGCTGTTCGAGGAGATCAAGGGTCGCATCAAGCAGACGGATCTGTCGGTCCCGTTCAAACTGGATGACTACTTCTATTACTCGAGAACCGAGGAGGGGAAGGAGTACCCGATCTACGCCCGCAAGAGGGGCTCGTTGGACGCGGACGAGCAGGTCATGATCGACGTGAACGAAGTGGCCGAGGGCCACGGATTCACGTCGGTGTCACGGCCGGCGGTCAGCTACGACCACAGCATCATGGCCTTCGCGATGGACACCGTCGGTCGCCGCTTCTACACGATCCGCTTCAAGAATCTGGACACCGGCGAGCTGTATGACGATAAGATCGAGCCCGTTACGTCGAACATCGCTTGGGCTAACGACAACCGAACTCTCTTCTACGCCAAGCAGGATCCGGTCACGCTTCGCAGGTTCCAGGTCTATCGGCACGTTCTGGGCACCGACCCGGCCGAGGACCAACTGGTTTACGAGGAGGCCGACGAGGAGTTCGGAATCTCTGTCCGGAAGACCAAGTCGAAGCGCTTCATCATCATCGGATCATCTCAGACGCTGAGCAACGACTACCGCTACCTCGACGCAAACGACCCCGCCGGCGACTTCAAGGTCTTCTTGCCGCGTGAACCGGATCACGAGCACAGGATCGACCACTTCGGCGACTATTTCTACATCCGCACCAATGTTAACGGGGCGAAGAACTTCAAACTGATGCGAACGCCGGTCGGGCAGACCGATAAGGGCAACTGGGAGGAAGTGATCGGTCATCGAGAGGATGTGTTGCTCGAGGGCTTCGAGGTCTTCCGTGACCGTCTGGTGGTCACTGAACGCAAGGACGGACTGCGCCAGATACGTGTCCGCTCCTGGTCCGGCGACGACGAGCATTACCTCGACTTCGGCGAGCCGGCTTATCTGGCCTATGTGAGCGCCAACCCGGAGATCGACACCAACACCCTTCGCTACGGCTACACCTCGCTCACGACGCCGAACTCCATCTACGACTACAACATGGACACGCGCGAGAAGGAGTTGCTCAAGCAGGATGAAGTACTGGGCGGATTCGATCCGGCCGACTATGTGAGCGAGCGACGGTTCGCGCCGGCACGCGACGGCGCCCGCGTCCCGGTTTCCATCGTGTATCGCAAGGGGACGGAAAAAGACGGGGACAACCCACTACTGTTGTATGCTTACGGTTCGTATGGGTCGAGCAGGGATGCAACGTTCTCTTCGCCGCGCCTGAGTCTTCTCGATCGCGGCTTCGTCTATGCCATCGCTCACGTGCGTGGCGGTGCGGAGATGGGCCGTCATTGGTACGAGGACGGCAAGCTGCTCAATAAGAAGAACACCTTCACCGACTTCATCGACGTGGGCGAGTACCTGGTCGAAGAAGGTTACACGAGCCCGGACAGGCTTTTTGCCCAGGGCGGCAGCGCCGGCGGTCTGCTGATGGGTGCCATCGCGAACATGCGGCCCGACCTGTTCAAGGGGGTGCTCGCTATGGTCCCGTGGGTGGATGTGGTGACGACGATGTTGGACTCGAGCATCCCGCTCACCACCAGCGAGTACGACGAGTGGGGCGACCCGAACGACGAGGAGTACTACTACTACATGCTTTCGTACTCGCCCTACGATAACGTGGAGGCGAAGGACTACACGAACATGTTGGTTACCACGGGTCTGCACGATTCGCAGGTGCAGTACTTCGAGCCGACAAAGTGGGTGGCCAAACTGCGGGCGATGAAGGTCGACGACAACCGTTTGCTGCTGAAGATAAACATGGAGGCGGGGCACGGAGGCGCGTCGGGGCGCTACAAGCGCTACGAGGATATCGCCTTCCAGTACGCGTTCATGTTCGACCTGCTGGGTATCACTAAGTAGGCGGCCGCAGCTAGGGGCTTGAGAATCGAGGCGCTAACGATAATCATTCTAGTAGCCCCGGCCTGATAGCAGCTGCCAGATCGCTACTTGGAGGAGGGAAGTGATTTTCCTTCCGCAACGATGAGCCGGAACGACCGTTGAGCGCCGGGACCATCTTCGACATCAAGAAGTTCGCCATCCACGACGGGCCTGGCGTCCGCACGACCGTATTCCTCAAGGGCTGCCCCATGGGCTGCTGGCTCTGCCACAACCCCGAGAGCCAGGCCTTCTCGAGCGACCTGTTACTGCGTCACGGACGCTGCGACATGTGCGGCGACTGCGTCGAAGCGTGTCCGCTGGACGCCATCTCTCTCAACGAGAAGAGCGTGCACATCGATCGCTCGCGCTGCGATCTATGCGGGGCATGCGTCGACGCGTGCCTGCTGGACGCGCTGGAGATCGCCGGTCGAACGGCCACGGTAGCTGAGGTGATGGAGGAAGTAGAAAAGGACGCCGTCTTCTACGAGCAGTCGGGCGGTGGCGTCACGTTCTCGGGAGGCGAGCCGCTGTCGCAGCCCGATTTTCTCTTCGGCCTGCTTCGTGCGTGCAAGGAAAGAGGATTCGATACCGCGCTAGACACCTGCGGGCACGCGGAACCGGAGGTTTTCCGGAAAGTCGCCGAACACGTCGACATGTTCTTATATGACTTGAAGCTGGTCGACGACTCGCGGCACCTGCAGTTCACGGGGGCCAGCAGCGAACCGATCCACACGAATCTGCGTTGGCTGGCCGACATCGGTGCAGAGGTCCTGATCCGGTTCCCGTTGCTACCCGGCATCAACGATGACGACGAGAACATCGAGGCTCTCGGTCGCCTGCTATCGTGTCTACCGGTGCGCTATCCTGTGGATGTCCTACCGTACCACCGCATGGGAGTCGACAAGTACGAACGATTGGGTCGTGAACACAAGATACCCGAGCTTCAGCCTCCCAGCGAAGAGGACATCTTGAGCGTTGCGAGCACTTTGAAAGACTACGGTCTTCACGTGAAGGTGAAGGGCGAGGAGGTATGAGCTTGAACGAGAGAGTGAAACGACTGCGCCAGTGTAGCCTGGACGCGAAGCCGACGGTCTCGAGCGAGCGCGCCGAGTTGATTACCGAATTCTACGAGAGCGATCACGAAACCTCATCCGCAGCGATCCGCCGCGCACGAGCATTCAAGCACCTGATGGAGAACAAGGCGGTTTGCATACAGGATGGCGAGCTGATCGTCGGCGAGCGCGGCCCCACAGCGAAGGCAACGCCCACGTACCCGGAAGTCTGCTGTCATTCGCTGCAAGACCTGGAGATCCTCGATTCCCGCGAGAAAGTCTGGTTCGCGGTCGACCAGCGGACGCGCGAGCTGTTTCATCAACGCTTCATCCCGTTCTGGAAAGGGAAATCGCTTCGCGAGTTGATCTTCGCGAACATGACGGACGAATGGAAGGACGCCTACGAGGCCGGGATCTTCACCGAGTTCATGGAGCAGCGGGCGCCGGGCCATACCGTCCTCGATGACAAGATCTATCGGAAGGGCTTTCTCGACTTCAAAGCGGACATCCAGGAAAGCCTGTCGCGCCTCGACTGGCTGAACGATCCCGAAGCGTTGGAGAAGCGCGAGCAGCTCGAGGCGATGGACACCTGTTGCGATGCCCTGATCGCCTTCGCCAATCGCTACGCGGCGAAGGCCCGGGAGCTGGCGGAGCGGACTTCCGACACTGGGCGCAAAGCCGAGTTGGAGAGGATCGGCGAGGTGTGCGAACGCGTTCCGGCGCACGCGCCCCGGGACTTTTGGGAGGCGCTCCAGTACTACTGGTTCGTGCACGTTGGAGTGATCAGCGAACTCAACACCTGGGACGCCTTCAATCCCGGGCACCTGGATCGACACCTGTATCCGTTTTATAGGAAAGGTCTGGACGAAGGAACGCTCACCGACGAGGGTGCCCGCGAGTTGTTGCAGTGCCTCTGGGTGAAATTCAATAACCAGCCGGCGCCGCCGAAAGTCGGTGTGACCGCTGAAGAGAGCAACACCTATACCGATTTCGCCCAAATCAACACGGGTGGGGTGATGGAGGACGGCTCGGACGGCGTCAACGAACTGACCTATATCCTATTAGATGTCATCGAGGAGATGCGGCTGGTGCAGCCCAGCTCGTCGGTCCAACTGAGCAAGAAGAACCCGGACCGCTTTTTGAGGCGTGCGGCGAAGATCATACGCACCGGTTTCGGCCAGCCATCGATCTTCAACGCCGACCTCATCGTGCAGGAGCTGATCCGACAAGGGAAGAACGTAGAGGACGCGCGGAACGGCGGTTCGAGCGGTTGCGTCGAGGTCGGGGCCTTTGGCAAAGAGAACTACAACCTCACCGGCTACTTCAATATGCCGAAGGTGTTCGAAATCACGCTCAACAACGGCGTCGATCCGCGAACTGGAAAGAAGATCGGTATCGAAACGGGCGACCCGACGAGATTCGGCAGCTTCGAGGCCTTGTTGGACGCGTATCGACGACAGCTGGGGCACTTCATCGATATCAAGCATCGCGGCAACAACGTCATCGAGAAGCTGTGGGCGACCCACATCCCCACGCCTTTCCTATCCGTGCTTATCGATGACTGTATTGCCGATGGGAAGGACTATCACGCCGGCGGTGCTCGCTACAACACGTCATATATACAGGGTGTGGGCCTGGGCACGCTCACCGATTGCGCCACCGCCATCAAGCACCACGTCTTCGATGAACAGACGATCGGCATGAGCGAGTTACTGGACGGGTTGAGCCACGATTTCGAGGACCACGACAAGCTACAGAAGGTGCTGCTCAATCGGACTCCCAAGTTCGGCAACGATGACGAGTACCCCGATTCCGTGATGCGCGAGCTGTTCGAGGCCTACTTCGAGGCCGTGGACGGGCGCAGCAACACCCGGGGTGGTAACTACCACATCAACCTGCTGCCGACGACTTGCCACATCTACTTCGGCTCGGTGGTGGGTGCGACGCCCGATGGCCGCAAGGCCTGGCAGCCGCTGTCGGAAGGAGTCTCGCCCGTCCAGGGCGCCGACCGTCACGGTCCCACTGCCGTTCTGAAGTCGGTGGCGAAGATGGATCACGCACGCACCGGCGGTACGCTGCTGAATCAGAAACTGGCGCCGGGGCTGATGGATGGTGAAGAGGCGCTGGACAAGTTCGTTCACCTGGTTCGATCGTATTTCAGGTTGGACGGGCACCACATCCAGTTCAACGTCGTGGATGTCGAGATGCTGCGCGCTGCGCAGGAAGACCCCGACAAGTATCGAGACCTCATCGTGCGCGTGGCCGGCTACAGCGACTACTTCTGCGACCTGGGCAAAGCGCTTCAGGATGAGATCATCGCCCGCACCGAGCACGGTGATTTCTAGAGTGCGGTCCGCTAACACCATCTCGAGGCGTGGCTTTCTCAAGACGAGCATCGGAGCGATTGCCGCGTGCACGCTGCCGGGCTGCGGTGACGACACTCCCCAGGGTCCGTCGCCTGATGATGCGCGCCTCACGGCGCGGCCGGGCGATCCGACGATCGCACCGACGACCGGCGTAACTGCACTGAACCTCGGCGAAGACCGAGACGGCTGGTTGTTTGTACCCGAGAGCTACTCGCCGGACTCGCCGGCGCCTCTGTTCGTGGCCCTGCACGGCGCGACTGGAGAGGGAAGTGGCTGGCTGAGCGTCACCGATTGGCTGGAGAGTCGAGGAATCGTCCTCCTGGCTCCCGACTCGCGTTCCGGTACCTGGGATGTCGTGCGGGATTGGTATGGGCCGGATGTCGACTTCATCGATCGGGCGCTTCAGCATACTTTCGCCCGCTGCCGAGTCGATACCACGCGGATGGCGCTGGCGGGGTTTTCCGACGGCGCGAGTTACGCGCTATCGCTGGGAGTGTCAAACGGGGATCTCTTCACGCATCTGATGGGCTACTCGCCGGGCTTTCTCGACTCGGCGGGTATGGTGGGCACCCCAAGGGTCTTCGTTTCTCACGGTAGCGCTGACAGCGTCCTGCCTGTGAGGCTAAGCCGGGACCGAATCGTTCCCAGGTTGCGTACCGCGGGATACGACGTGACCTATGAGGAATTCCAGGGAGGCCACGAACTACCCAGCGAGATCTGGGAGCAGTCTCTGGATTGGTACCTGGACGTGGAGCCGTCTGCCTAAGAGCTCGGGAAACTCTTGACTAGTCTGACTAGTCTAATTACCTTCCAGCATGGCTACTTACTCCACCTATGAGGCCAAGGCGAAATTCTCCGAAATCCTTCGCTTAGTACGAGAGGGGAAGACCGTCTATATCAGCTATCACGGTGAGACGGTGGCCGAGATCCGCCCAACGCGCGAACCCGAGGGACTGTCCGAGCGGCTGCAGCGACTGCGTGACGAGGGAGTACTGCAGCGACCCTCCGAACGAACCGGGAGACTGGGTGTTGTCGCTCGCAAACCGGGCGCTTTGGAACGCTTCCTCACCGAGCGTGCCGAAGAATGAACGTGGCCTACATCGATACGTCGGCTCTCGTTGCCATCGCGTTCGGTGAAGATGCCGGTTCAGAACTCGCGGATCGACTTCGAGAGTACGATGAGATTCTCTCGTCGAATCTGCTCGAGGCAGAGTTCCGCTCCGCACTCGCCCGCGAAGGCGTACCTGGCGGCGGACACATCCTGACTTGGATTATCTGGATACTACCCAATCGACCACTGAGTAGGGAAATCGATCGAATTATCGCCGCTGGCTACCTTCGAGGTGCCGATCTCTGGCATCTAGCCTGTGCGCTCTATGTCGCTGACGAGCCTGAGGAACTTGTTTTCGTGAGCCTGGACGAGCGTCAGAACGAAGTGGCTGGCGCTCTTGGTTTCCTGAGATAAGGTCCTATCGGTCAGACCGGACGATTCGTGCCGCCCATCCGCCTCCTGGAGCCAGGCGGATTGAAAGGCTGTCGTGCTGACTGACCTGCCGTTCGACGCGGCGGTAGTCCTCGGCGCGTCGCGTCGCGTTGATCCCGTCCTCGAAAACCACGGCCTTCCAATCACCTTCGCCCAAGAAAGACAAATCGAGGTCGAGATCCCGGGGCGTCCAATCTGTCATGGCGCCGATGTACCAGGCATCGCCGCGTCGTCTGGCGACGACCACCCAGTCGCCGACCTGCGCGCTGAGTACCCGAGTCTCATCCCACGTAGTGGGTACGCCGGCGATGAAGTCGAGGCACTCGCGCTCTCGCAGGTAATTCGACGGCGAGTCGGCGAGCATCTGGAGCGGGCTCTCGTAGACCACGTACATGGCCAGCTGATGCGCGCGTGTGCCCATGCTCATCGGCCGATCGAAGACGGGATGGAACTGGCTTTCCTGCGCGTTGATCATAGCACCCGGCGTGTAGTCGATGGGGCCGGCCAGCATGCGGATGAACGGGATCGTGACGTTGTGCTCCGGCGTGGGGTGCTCGCTCCACTTCACCCACTCCAGTCCCCGCACCCCTTCCCGCGTCAACACGTTGGGGTAGGCGCGTCGTAGTCCCGTCGGCTTGTAGGCACCGTGGAAGTCGACCAGCAGATGATGTTGGGCCGCGCCCTCGGCGACTTTCCAGTAATACTCGACCATCGGCTGGTCGTCGCGCTGCATGAAGTCGACTTTTATTCCGGCGACGCCCCAGTCGGCGAACCGGTCCAACGCTTCCTCAAAGCGGTCGTCCAGCGACTTCCACACGACCCACAGAATCAATCCGACTCCGCGCTCTCGACCGTAGGCGAGCAACGCATCGACGTCGACGTCGGGATTGATCTTCCAGAGGTCAGCGGGGTCGGACCAACCTTCGTCCAAGATCATGTACTCGATTCCGTTGTCGGCGGCGAAGTCTATGAAGTACTTGTAGGTGGCGGTGTTGACCCCTGTTTCGAATTCCACGCCGTAGACGTTGAGAGCGTTCCACCAATCCCACGCCACCTTACCCGGGCGAATCCACGAGGGGTCCTCGATTTGCAGTGGCGGAGCGAGTCGGTAGACCATCGTGCTCTCGATCAGGTCGCCGTCCTCTGCGGCGATGACGAAGGCGCGCCAGGGAAAGCTTCGCTCGCCGTCGGTCAGCGCGATGTGCTCGGCACGCGAGACGACGCGCACGGTCCGGTCGTTCACCTGCTCCTCTTCCAGAGGATAGGCGGGGAATATTGCGCGCAGCGTATCGCTCGAGGTTCCGGTCAGGTAGAGGCCCGGGTAGCTCTGCAGGTTCGATTCGGTGACGGCCATCTTCGGCCCGTCTGGCCAGGCCAGCAGCGCCGGCAGGCTGGCCATCGTATCGGGAGGAGTCTCGCTGACGGCAAGCTGTGCGTACAGCCGTTCCCAGTGCGTGAGAAAGCTTTCCTCGGTGTGAAGCCAGGCGACCGGATCCCCGGCGGCCACGATCGTGAATTCCTCGTCGATCACGGTGAGTTCGCCCGGGCGGCGCGTGCGAAATCGGTAGGCAACACCGTCGTCATAGGCGCGTACGTCGAGCCACCAGTCGCCTTCGAACTCCAGCGTCAGCTCGTTGCAGTGGTCGCGTATGCGAGATGTCTTTTCGGGAACGACCGGCTCGATCGTCTCGTCGATCTCTCGACGATGAGTGTCGAGCAGGTTCGGCGCGGCTCCTAGGATGGCTCCTTCTCCCAGGGTCATGCCGATGGGCGAGGGTGCAATTAGCACCACGTCCTTCCACGAGATGCTGTACTCCAAGTGCTTGCCCAGAGTCAACGTCGCCGTGATCGTTCCATCGGGCGACGAGATGCTGTTCGAGGTTTGCGCGAGGCCGGACTCGACTTCGTGTAACGCCAGAATGGCGAGGAGGCTACCCGAAACCAGGGGGTGCGTTCTCATGGACCCGAGGTCGTTTCCGTGTCGTGCCTCGGTTGATCCTCGCGCCGTACGCGTGGCACGTCCGTTATCGCGCCGGAGACCGAAGAGTCGACCGACCGAACGTGAAGATCACGCTGCGGGAATGGGATCTCGATACCCG
>JBDHGH010000080.1:0-23702 GCA_039589995.1 Gemmatimonadota bacterium
CCGATCCCAAGCCGTGCGCGCCTGTACATGGGCACCCGGGTGAGCTTCCGATCGTCGAGGTAGACGGCACCGACGTTTGGGGCCAGCAGCCCGACGATCATGTAGAAGGTCGTCGTCTTCCCCGCCCCGTTCGGCCCCAGAAGGCCCACGATCTCGCCTTGCCGCAGCTCGATGTCCACGCTATCGACCACCCGCCGCCTCTTGTAGATCTTCACAAGGCCCTGGGTCCAAAGCCGGCTATCCCCGACGTCCGCTTCGACTCGGTCGCGCGTCACTTCCGACGATCGAAGACGCCGTTCGATCTCCCGTTCGAGCAGTGCCCCTAGGTCGGTCCGGTTCGTGGCAACATCGGCCCACGCAGCCCGATTGAAAGTGACGGAGTCGGCCCCGGCACCTCCGTTCAAGTCGACCCAACCGGCCGCAGCCAGACGTCCGAGCACTTGCTCGCCCAGATAGCTATCGATCTCTTTCTGAGTCATGCGTCGAATCTCGAGCAGCCGCCGACTTTCCGGGGATCCCTCTTGGGCCACTTCGCCGTAGTGAGCTACGTACGAATCGCGAAAGGCTGTTGCCAGGCGGGCACGGTCGACGTGTCCGTCCTGATCAGCTTTCTCGAGTAATTCTCTCACGGCGATCAGCAGCGGCGCGTCTCGACTCGGTAAGCCCTCGACGTAGGAGCGGAAGTCCTGAGCGTTACTCACCGACCCGCCCCCACTCGAGACACTCCGCTTGTGTCTGCCACCTCGGTCGCCAGCGAATCCGGAATGGCAATCGTCGTGTCGGGGCCTGCCGGCATCGGCTCCAGGTAGATTCCCAACGCCGGCCCAACCACCTCCGCCTCTTTGACCTGACTCTCCTCGAACCACAGTGTGATGATGCGGCCGATCACGTAGTTCGGCGCCGGAATCCCCGAGGTTCCTTCTTCGCCACCCTGCTGAATGAGGTGATACAAAGCTCGCGACTGGTTCGGGACGAGGGCCACGGCAACCAACCGGTCCAGCTCCGGCTCCTGCGCGTCGGGTTCAGTCGACTGGCTGGATCTGAAATACGCTGTGATCGTATCGCCTTCCAACCAATCGTTTCCGATAAGATCGGAGCCCGGGCCCACGGGTGTGAGGGTCGTGGCTCGCGCCGACTCGATGGCAATAAGCTGCTCGAGCCGCCCCCCGGGCCGTTGGATATCGATCGAGTCAGCGGTAAGCGTATAATCGGCGGAAATCGCGAAGGCCCAGGGGACGCGCCCCGCCGAATCCACGGCACCGGTCCTCTCGGGGTCACCTGCGGAGGCCACGGCTCGCGTCACATCTTCACCTTCCACAAACAACCGAATCGCAGGTGCCAATAGCCGCACATCGCTTCCGATAGTGGACCCGTTTGGCCAGGCCTGGATTTCTCGGACTTTGCGCTCCTCCATCGTCACGAGGATGGTGTCGCCTTCGAGAACCATGTCGTTGGCGGTTGCCATGGGGGCCTCTCCGAGCAGCCAGAGTTCCTCGTTCCCCATATCCAGGTCCATCGAATCGGAGCGGGCCGTGAGATCCCCTCGAATCGCCACGACGTTTCCAGATGTGGCGATGAGCGAATCGCCGTAGATATGCATGCGGTCAGCGTCGACATCGAACGGCTGTGAGTCCGGTCCGACTATCGAATCGGTATAAAATGTCAGGTGCGGGCGCTGCTCGGCGAAGATGCGGTCCATGGGAACGAGAGCGTTCGCGGGAAAGAAATCGAGCATCGGCCCACTCAGCGTCGATAACCCTCCTTCGTCGGTGAGCACCACGTTTCCCTCGCAGTGTACCCAGCCCTCGAGCTCGTAGTAGGTAGCTCGCTCGGCTACGAGCTCGCGGCCGATATCGGTGTACTTCATGTTTCCGACCAGGTACAGCACTCCTCTGTCCGGCATGTAGCTCGCGCTGTCGGCACGCAGCCATTTAGTTCCGCACGTCGCCTCAACGCCGCCTCCTACATCGAACTTGCTTCCACCTTCTGGCGTCGTCGAACTCGTCGTGCGCTGGCCCGGCGTCGTAAGTATGTCCAACGTGCAGGCCTCTTCCTGCTGAACGTCGGCAGGAGTGAAAGAGAACACCGTCGCGACGACAGCGGTCACGATGACACCTCGCATGTCACTGCTCGCGCTGGGGTTGGCGCGTACCCGGCCTGACGATGTGGGCCGAGGTGAGGTCGACACGATCCATGCGCGAATTGGTCTCGAAGGCGGTTCCCTCGATCACTGTTCCGTCCGCCTCGGTGATCGTGGTCGGTCGATCACCCCAAATCCGATCCGACTTGCTGTCGTAGTTCAGCACCGACGTCTCAACAATCCGATTGTCGCGCGGATTGACGACCACCACGTCGATCTTGGCCGTCATGTTACCCGAGTTCCAGTCGTACGTGCCCTCCAGAGCTGTCAGCACCGATGTCGTGTCGCCCTCGGCATCGAAAAACGTGACCTCCATGATGCGAAGCTCGACCAGCGACTCATCCTCGATGAAGAAAGCCGTGTCAGCTTTCACATGGGCCCGGCGGATCCCCTCCTGTGCCATGTAGTGGTCCATCCCAAAAACGACCTGATTCGCCCTGGGATTTAGCTGCAGTATCTCCTCAGCAACCAGAGGGGGTTCGCCGCCCTCGCTGCAAGCCACCAGGAAGAATCCCGCCGTAAGAACTATGAAGTAACGCATCGATGGCCTCAGATCACTCGCGCGCGCATAAGGTCATGAAGGTGCACGATTCCCTTCAAACAGCTGTCGTCGTCGCAAACGGGCAGCGCCATCACCCCGTATTGCTCCATCTTGTACGCCGCCTCCGCCGCAAGCGTGTCAGGCGCTACCGTTTTCGGGTCCTCGTTCATCGCCTCCCACACCTGACGTTGAAAGAACTCTTCCTTGCCGTTCACGAATCGCGTCAGATCGCCCGCTGTGATCACACCGATGATTCTCTTCTCTTCATCGACGATGGTGACCGTACCTCGCTTGTGAGCGATTTCCATCATCGCCTCCTGCAATGTCGCGTCACGTCCCAAGGATGGGATCTTGTCGGGGTCGCTCACCATCACGTCGGCCACTCTCAGCAACTGGCGACCCAGTGAACCCCCCGGGTGCAACTTGGCGAAATCTTCAGATGTGAAGCCCTTTTGGGTGAGCACCGCCACCGCCAACGCGTCGCCCATCGCCAAAGCCGCAGTCGTGCTCGCCGTTGGTGCCAGATCGTGCGGACATGCTTCTTCCGCGACACCCACGTCCAAAGCCACATCCGCTTTCTCGGCGAGAGTCGAACCGTCTCGACCCGTCAGGGCAATGATCGGCACACCCAGGCGCGAAGCGACTCGCACCAGCTCGCGCAGTTCGTCGGATTCCCCGCTCTTCGAAAGCAGGATCAAAAGGTCCTCTCGCAACAGCATGCCCAGGTCGCCGTGGAGCCCCTCGACGGGGTGAAGGAAGAAGGCCGGCGTCCCTGTTGAAGTGAGGGTCGAGGCGATCTTCCGGGCGATGATTCCAGATTTCCCGACGCCGGACACTATGGCGCGTCCTTTTAGGTCGACCAGGAGTTGTACAGCTCGAGCGAACCCGTCACCCAGTCGATCCTCGAGGGCGAGGACGGAGTTGCCTTCCAGCCGGATTACGCGGCGCGCGGCATCGATAATGTCAGGCCGATTCACTCGTCACATCCTCCCGCTCGGCCAAGTACTCGTTCACGACGTCATCCCAATCTCCTCGCGCCTTGAGCAGGGCCTCGGCGAACTCGCGAACAGCCCCGGCTCCGCCGCGCCGACTGGTACTCCACAGCGCGATCGATTTGACCTCGGCCACGGCATTGTCCACGGCCACCGGCAAAGCCACTCGGCGCAAGACCGGGATGTCGGCGAGGTCGTCGGACAGGAACGCGACCTGCTGCCATTCCACGTTCGAGCGCTCCATGATATCACGCACGATAGGGAGCTTCTCGGCGCCCGGGTCTTGGTGAACCTCTTCGATTCCCAATTCACCCGCTCGAAGTGTGACCACGTCGGAGCGCCGCCCAGTGACTATCGCCACCCTAACGCCCGCCCGCTGCAACAGCTTGACACCCAGACCATCGGTGATCTCGAAGCGTTTGAGCTCGACAGTCTCGCCTGACGGTGACGACCCATAGTAGATGCCTCCATCGGTCATCACGCCGTCAACATCGAGGACGACCAGCCTGACCGAAGCGGCGAGCTCGCGCGAGATCCTCCCCGAGTCAATCATCGAGGATCGTCTCCGCACCGGCCTCTATCGCTCGGCGCACCGCCAGCACCCGAGCCAATACTCCCTCCAGCTCATCGAGCCTCAGCATGCTCGCCGCATCCGACATCGCACGCGCCGGCTCGGGATGGGCCTCCACGAACAATGCATCGGCACCGGCAGCCACCGCGGCGGAGGCCAGGGCCGAGATATGTCGCGGCTCCCCTCCGCTCTTGTTCCCGGATCCACCCGGTAGCTGCACCGAGTGGCTCGCATCGAAGACGGTGGGGCAACCGCAAGCAGCCTTCATCAGAGCGAAGGAACGCATGTCGACGACCAGATTGTGATAGCCGAAGACGGCACCTCTCTCGGTCACGGCCACAGCCTTCGCACCGCCGCCGCGAGCCTTATTCACCTGCTGCGCCATATCCTGTGGTGCCATCCACTGGCCCTTCTTGAGATTCACCGGGCGGCCGGTCTCGGCCGCAGCCAACACGAGATCTGTTTGACGGCACAGAAAGGCGGGGATTTGTAGTACATCGACGATTTCCGCTACCGGTCCAGCTTGCTCCGGCAGATGGATGTCCGTCGTTAGTGGCAAACCAAACCGGTCTCTAATCCGCTCGAGCCGGCGGAGTCCTTCATCGAGGCCAGGCCCTCGAGGCGAGTCCAGGCTGCTGCGATTCGCCTTGTCGAAGGAGGCCTTGAAGATTACGGGGCACTGGTACCGATCGCCCAGACGGGCGATCTCTTCGGCGATCGCTAGGTTGGTGTCCTCATCCTCGAGGACACACGGTCCGGCGATCAAAAAGAAGCCGCCATGCAGCTCGAAGAGCGATACCAGGTCGGGCATGTGATGTTATCTCCCTCACTCCCCTACCCCGACTGCCTCGAATTCGTCGGCCACCTGCGCCCCACGCCGCCGAACAGCCGCTTCCACGAAAGAGGCGAACAACGGATGGGGATGAGCGGGCCGTGATTTCAACTCCGGATGGAACTGCGTGGCCACGTACCACGGGTGTTCCAGCAATTCGATGATCTCCACCAGCATACCGTCAGGCGACAGCCCACTCAGTCGCATTCCATGCTGCGCGAGGACCTCACGGTAGGCGTTATTCACTTCGTAGCGATGGCGGTGCCGCTCGCTGATCTCTTTTATGCCATAGATATCCGCCGCGCGCGACCCCGGATGCAATTGACAGGGGTAGGCTCCCAGTCGCATGGTGCCACCCATATCTGTAACCTGCCGCTGCGAGTCCAGCAGCGAGACCACGGGATCCGCGCACTCGGGAGAAAACTCGCGAGAGTGCGAGTCCTCGAGATCGCACACGTTGCGGGCGAACTCGATGATCGCCGACTGCAAGCCCAGGCAGATCCCAAAGAATGGCAGGTTGTTCTCACGCGCCCACTGGACGGCTCGGACCATTCCTTCCACACCGCGCACTCCGAAACCGCCCGGAACGAGGAGTCCGTCATACTCGGCCAATCGCGTGGCATCCTCGGGACCGTTGAAGTCCTCGGAAGACAGCCAGCCAATGTCAACGCGCACGTCGTTTGCAATTCCGCCGTGCATGAGGGCCTCGTTGATCGACTTGTAAGAATCGACAAGCTCGGTGTACTTGCCCACTACTGCAATTCGAACGGTCCCCTGGCTCGGCTCTATCACCCGATCTACGATGTCATGCCACCTGCTGAGGTTCGGCTCGGGAACATCCAGCTCCAGCTTGTTGACCACCAGCTTGTCCAAACCCTGGCGGTGGAACACCAACGGGACCTCGTAGATCGTATCCGCGTCACGCGCTTCGATCACGGCTTCGATCTTCACGTTGCAGAACAAAGCAATCTTTCGCCGCATCTCCTCGGTCAATTCGTGCTCGGTTCGGCAGATCAGGATGTCAGGCATGATCCCGATCTCCATCAGCTCGCGGACTGAGTGCTGTGTCGGCTTGGTCTTCAACTCACCCGCCGCGGCCATATAGGGAATCAACGTGAGGTGGATGAACAAGGTGTTCGCAGGGCCGGCGTCGCCTCGTAACTGGCGAATCGCTTCAAGAAACGGCAACGACTCGATGTCACCGACAGTCCCGCCGATCTCGGTTATCACCACGTCGTGATTCGGCGTCAGCCGCCGGACCGCCGCTTTGATCTCGTCAGTGATATGCGGGATCACTTGGACCGTGGATCCAAGATACTCGCCCCTGCGCTCCTTGGTGATCACGTTCTGGTAGATGCGACCGGTCGTGACGTTGTTGTCCTGCGAGAGCGATTCCTCGATAAAGCGCTCGTAGTGGCCCAGGTCGAGGTCCGTCTCGGCTCCGTCGTCCGTCACGTAGACCTCGCCGTGCTGGAACGGCGAAAGCGTACCGGGATCGACGTTGATGTAGGGATCGAACTTCTGAATGGTGACGGCGAGGCCTCGTTCAACCAACAACCTACCCAACGACGCGGCGGCGATTCCCTTTCCAAGAGAAGAGACAACGCCGCCGGTGATGAAGATCATCTTGGCAGGTCCGGATCGTTCGCTCATGTAGACTCTTCCCTCCCTCCCAGAATCTGTTCTGCCCGCACCAGGTCTTCCTCAGTGTCTATGCCGGGGCCGCCGCCCTCGACAAGCGCTACTCCGATTCGCAAGCCCGCCGCCAACCACCGCAACTGCTCCAGTCCCTCTCTCTCCTCCAACGGATGACTGGGGAGCGTCATCGCACGCTGCAGAGCCTGTCGCGTGAACGCGTAGATCCCCACGTGTCGCAGCATCAGCAGCTGCTCGGACGCTCTGCCGGTCCCATCGTAAGGGATCGGTGCACGACTGAAATAGAGCGCGCCGCCGTGGTCGTCACGCACGACTTTGACCGCCGACGGGTCCTCCCATTCTGTTGTACTGTAGATGGGAGAAGCGGCCGTGCCCACATCCCAACCTGACTTCAACTGCTCTACCACCGCCCGGGCCGCACCTTGCGGAAGGAATGGCTCGTCGCCCTGTAGGTTGACGATCCAAGCGAACCGAGTAAACTCGGGGTCTTCTGCTACTTCTGCAACCCTGTCGGTCCCCGACGGGTGGTCCATCCGGGTCAGGATCGCACGTCCACCAAAATCCTCGACCGCCTCTGCTATCTCGGGCGAGTCCGCCGCGACCACCAGCTCATCCAGAACGTCCAACGAGCTCATTCGCCGCCAAACCCACTCGATCAAGGGACGGCCTGCAATGTCCAACAGGGGCTTTCGGGGCAGCCTCGACGAACCGATCCGAGCCGGGATGACTCCCAGAACACCACCCGCGGCTGCGGGGTCTAGACCGGAATTGGGGGCGCCTCTAAGCAATTTTCACGCCAATAAGATAACAAGCGCTTAAGTACCTGTCAAAACTGGCGATTGGCGGCTGGCAGGGGTCTATCGTCGAGTATCGACGCCCAGGGTGAAGACCGTTTTGAAGTCGTCGCTCGGATCGGTGTAAACGCCCGCGCCCAACGGCCCGAACGTCGCTCCCAGGCCCACGTTGTGCGCCGCCGGAGGTCGGGTCCCTCCTTCGGCCCAAGCATTGCCTGCGGCGTACTGCAGCCAGATGACCACACGGGTGAGGATGCTGGCCCTGGGGCGAAGCGGGAATCGATAGGTCGCGGCCCACCACCACATCCAGTCGCCGGCCTGCTCGGTCGGGTGAAGCGTCGGCAGGCTGCCCCATCCGCCCAGAGCCCTCCAGCGCTGGCTGGGGGCACCGGAAGAGCCAGGTACCTGGCCGCGACCTTCCAGAACAAGCTTCTGGCGGCCCATCGTGGGTATGTCGGTTGCGAACCAAGCGCCGAACACCGCAAAAGTCAGTTCGCCGGCGACGCTGGCATCGGCTCGCTCTACATCGAGGCCGATCTCGAAGGGCGCGCTACCCGATATCCATGTCTTGAGGCCGACGTCCAACTTGGCGCTGGCTGCATCCTGCTCGGCCACGGTCAGGTTGTCTTGGAATCCGCCGCGAACCGTGAAGATCGAAAACGGATCGCGATTCTGCAGTGAGCGGGGGCGTTCCCAGCCCACCAACAGATCTGTCCACCAGCGGACTCCCGTCCCAAACTCGAGCCGCAGATCGGCTTCTGCAAAATCGGCTTCGTAGTAGTTCCGGGTGTCGATGCCACCAACGAACGCGTAGATCGAATTCTCAAGATCGGGGTTGATCCAGCGATCGTTCGACCTGACGGTGCGTCCACCCTGAAGAGCGAAGACATGGCGCCCGAACGGCCAGCGAATAGACACATCGCCGTCGAAGTCGGTGCGAACGCTGCGATAGCGCACCCGCAGGCTGGCATCGGGTATCCATGTGGTCGCGCCGCGGTCGAATCGGGCAAGTACACTCTGGCAGCGGCCCGTGGGCCCAAGATCACGTAGCCGCCCTCGTAGCGGCTCTGGGCGTGATAGTCGTAGGTCGATGCGTCGATAGGCTGGGTGCTGAGAGAGGCCAGCGACGACCCGTAGAATCCGCCAGCGAGCACGACCACTACGCCGTCGACCCTGCCCCCTGGCCGCGCAAAGAGGTCGGCCTGAACGCCGATCAGATCGCCGGTGATCCGACCTTCCACCCGAAGGGTCGATCGAATCACGATCAGGTCGCCCGTAATCACGTCGCCCTCAGAAAGAACCGTGTCGCGGGTGAACACCGTATACGTTCCGCGCTGGAGAACCCTGCCAAGCGCCTGATCGGCCATGGGAAACCCGGCATTCCGGGAACGGAACGCCACATCCTGGGCCGCCGAATCGAGAGCGGCTGTCAGCAGCAGCAGCAGCAACGCCGACGCGGTCACGCCCCGGCGCGCGGGCCTTGAACCTACAGGCACCCTGTCCTCACTAGCAGATTACGAAGAAGTGTCGGCCCAACTTCGGTGCTGACCGACTCGGGATGGAATTGCACCCCCCAGGTCTCGTGCTCGACGTGTCGGAGCGCCTGTACCAAGCTGTCATCCTTCTCGTCGGTCCGAGCAACTACCTCCAACTCTTTCGGCAAGCTCTCGCGCTTCACGATCAGTGAGTGATAGCGCGTCGCTTCGAACGGAGACGGTAGACCGTTGAAGATGCCGGAACTTTCGTGGTATACGAGAGAGACCTTGCCGTGCATGACGCGCGGCGCTCGCACCACCTCACCACCGAATGCGGCGGCGATGGATTGATGGCCCAGGCAGACCCCGAGTATCGGCACACGACCCGAGAGCTTCTCGACGACTTCTACCGAGACCCCGGCTTCAGCGGGAGTCTTCGGGCCGGGCGAAATGACGATAAGGCCGGGCACCATGGCCTCGATCTCTTCGACCTTCACGGCATCGTTGCGCTCGACACGCACCTCGACGCCGAGCGAGCCGATGGCTTGAGCTAGATTCCAGGTGAAGCTATCGTAGTTATCGATAAGTAATATCACAACTTATGCTTTGTCTTGAGACGAACATCGAACACCCATCAAGGAACGCCGATGTCTGAAGATGGGGCGAATATCGAAGCCCGAATAGCGATCACTCCAACATCGACCCGGGGGCGATCCACAGGTTCTCACTTAGAGTTCGAAATTGGGTATTGTGTATTCGACTCATCTTCAGACTTCAAATATCGATGTCCCCTGTTCGATGTTCGTCTCCTACTCTTCAAGCCCGCGGATGATACTGGCGATGCACCTCGCTGAGATACGACCGATCAAGATGCGTATAGATCTGCGTCGTCGATATGTCTGCATGGCCCAGCATCTCCTGAACGGCCGCGATATCGGCGCCGCCCTCCAACAAGTGCGTGGCGAATGTATGTCTCAGCGTGTGCGGAGTCACGTGCTTCTGGATACCGGCTGCCACAACCTGACGTCTAACGATATCCCAGGCGCCCTTCCGGGTTAGGGGTCTGCCACGGCGACCCAAGAACAGTGTCCCCACCGCTCTTCCTTTGCCCGCCTCTGACAGGTTCGGTCTGACATCGCTCAGGTAGAGGATCAGCGCTTCCCTTGCGGCTCGACCGAACGGTACGATCCTTTCCTTCGACCCCTTCCCTTTCACCAGGACCAGGCCCTCGTCGAGATCCAGATCTCGCACCTTCAGTTTGACAAGTTCGGAGATGCGGACGCCGGTAGCGTACATGAACTCCAGTATCGCCCAGTCTCGCAGCCCGAGAGCGTCCTCGACCTCGGGAGGTACCAGGAGCGCCTCGACTTCGCCACGGGTCAGGAACGTCGGCAGGTGTCGGCGCGCCTTCGGGCCCTCGAGCAGTTCGCTGGGATCCGACCCAATGTTGCCTTCCGCTTGTAGGAACCCGAAGTAGCTCCGCAGCGCGGAAATCTTCCGTCGTATGCTGCTGGGAGCTCTTCCCGATTCCTTGAGCTGGTAGATGAACTCACGCAGGTCGTGTGCGTCGACCCGATCGGGCGAGCTGTGCCCGTTCTCCTCCAGGTAGGCGATGAACTGTGCCAGGTCTGTGGCGTACGCAGCGGCGGTTGTTGGAGACAGCCCGCGCTCGAATCGCAGGTAGTCCTCGAATCGTTCCAGGTAGAAACGCTGTGCGGTCTCCTCCATCACCCCTCACCTGTCTCGGAATGCCGGCTGTCGTGGGGGTGATGTCGCGTTTTCCACCAGATCCACGTCAGGCCAACCCCCAAGAGCCCGGCAACGATCAGTAGCACGGTGTTCACGTTGCCCAACGCCCCGACGATCACCTGCCAGTTGCGCCCCGCCATGGCGCCGGCTGTGACCAGTACACCGTACCATATCGCCGAGGCCACGGCGATGGGAAGCGCGGTTCGCCAGAAGGCCAGGTGGCTGACTCCGGCAAAAACGGGAACGAGCACGCGAAACGCAGGCAGAAAGCGACTGAAGAATATGATTTTGCTTCCATGGCCATGGTATAGCTTAGCCAACTTCTCCAATTGGCGGGGCCGTAATAGCCATCGGCCCAAACGGCTATTGAGGACCATGCGCCCCCAGCGTCTAGCGACAGCATAGGTCAACAGCGCCGCTGCCGTGTTGGCAAACCAGGTGACCAGAAAAACGCCAGTCCCTGTCACCGGGCCGTGGGCGGATAGAAATGCCCCCAGGACGACGAAGGTGTCGGCCGGGATGGGCGGGAAGACATTCTCGATCGCCGCGCCCACCCCGACGACGATATAGACCCAGACCGGGGAGATGGCGGCCAGCTCCCGGATGATGCCTTCCACCTGAGACTGGCTCGCCAGCCAATCTGCAAAGAATCCCGAGCTGATCAGAATGCTGATAGTGTAGGGCACCGCTATTGCGCTATGGCAAGTCAGGCTCCTGCACCCGATCGACGAGAGCGACCGCCCAGGCGCAGATTCCTTCAGTCCGGCCGATGGCTCCAAGGCCCTCGGCGGTGGTGGCCTTGATCGAGACGAAGGAAGGCGCGATCGCAAGCACCGAGGCTAGGGCATCTCGCATGGCGCCGACTTTGGGACTCAAGAGCGGCCTCTCTGCCGCCACCGACACGTCAACGTTCACCGGCTGGTAGTTCACGGCCTCCAGCATGGACCGGACGCTCCTCAGCATTTCGAGCGAAGAGGCATCGCGCCATTCCTCGTCGTCATCCGGGAAGTGCTGCCCGATGTCCCCCAGGCCCGCGGCGCCCAGCAGCGCATCGATGATAG
The DNA here is from genome assembly GCA_039589995.1 of Gemmatimonadota bacterium. Lineage (GTDB taxonomy): Bacteria > Gemmatimonadota > Gemmatimonadetes > Palauibacterales > KS3-K002 > JBDHGH01. The sequence goes on from JBDHGH010000080.1 coordinate 11,812, forward strand.
CGTGCGTAACGACATCGGCGTCGCTATGTCCGTGAAGACCGAGTTCGCCTTCGAACTCGACGCCTCCAAGGATCAGCCGCCGGCCTTCCGCAAAGCTGTGGATGTCGAAGCCTAGACCGACGCGCATTTCCGTCCCCCTTGATCCGTTTCCCGGCCCCTAAGTAAGCCTACTTCGCTTCCAGAACAAGGCACCTGAAAAGAACGGCCGCCCCGCGAGGGAGCGGCCGTAGATCCGTAAGATCGGCAACGGAGTGGATCGAAGTCTCCGGGGCGCTTCCGCTCTGCCAGACGTCCTAGCGCCCCATGGCCTTCCCCAGTATCAGCCGAAACTGCCACGAGCGGTTGTAGACGAATGAATTGTTGAACGCGTCGGACAATCCCCAGGAATATCGGACGTCGAGCGCGACGAATGTCCCGCTCTCAGTGTAGCGGCCAACCATGAAACCGAGCGGCCATGCAAATATCGGCGAGTTGGTCCGGTCGCAGTTACCCACATCGGACTTACAGCTCACCTTGAACTGGATAGCGATTCCGGAATACAACCTTAAGCGGATATCGCCGTTGCCCGCCGGATAAACGCCACCGAAGAGGAGCGGGACCTCGATGTAATCGAGCCGGGTGTCGTCGACTCCGCCGGCTGCTTTACCGCCCATTTGAACCCAGTTGCCCTCCAGGCTCACGACCGTGTTCCTCGAGGCTCGGAACGCTGTGACAATACCGGCCGTTCCGCCCCAGCGTGAATTGGTGTTCACCCCTCCCCCGAACAGATCGGAGGTAGTCGCGCCACCCTGAATGCCGATCATCTTTTGCCCACCCCGCTGGGCAGCTGCGGGACTCGAGACCATCAGGCATAGAAAAGCCGCTAGAAAAATAACCGGATATCGACCCATGCCTAAACCTCCCTTTTTGCGATATGAATCACAGGTTCCCCACAGACCAGTAAAACCTCTTGGACACAGAATATGACGGGCGAGGGCATCTGAACAGAGGGGCACGAAAGCGAAATCCGCCAAGCGGCCACGGTAGCGACGGGGATCTTCTATCGGTTAAGATGTATCTCATCACATATTAACCGATACTTCGCCGGCCCCGCTCGCTCAACCCTATCGTCGTTGCAGCTATCGTAGCTCCAGTCAGGTTTGCCACTAGATCCCAACCCGTGTTCCGATACCCACCCACGTTGGTCTCGGGCACCAGCAGAGTGGCGACGAACTCGACCACCTCGTTCAGCGCGCCGAACCCAAGTGCGGCTGCCGCGGCCAGAACCAGGAGACCGAGTGTGGGTGTGGCCTGGCCTCCCCGACGCCTTATCGCCGCCCGCAATCCCTGCCAGCATACCCATGTGGTGACCCCGAATCCGTAGGCGTGCACGATCTGATCGTACTTCAGTCGGCCTGGAATCAACCAGAGAGTGTACAGAACACGACTTCCTGAACTCACGGGCCACGACGTCGGGACCGTCAACAGGCCACCCGCCATATGGAGGAGGCCCCACAGGCTCAGGGCCCACAGGACGCCGGTACTGAGACCCACCGCACGGTCAACTGCGTACACCGCGCCGATCAGGACCAACATGACGACGATGTAGAAGAGGAATTCGAGGTTGCCCCTGACGACCGCGAGCAGCAAGGCGGCGATCAAGTAGGAGAAGGTGAAGATGGCGACAGGAATAAGGCGCATGCTATACGAATACGACTCCGTAGCTTCGTGCACGCTCGGGGTCGTCTTCGACGAGCGTGTAGTCCTGGTATCGTGGCTTTGGCGTGAAGCCCGCGTCCTCGATGATTCGGCGCATCTCCGGTTCCGGCATGATGAAATCCGTGCCCGTGGCGGATACCACGTTCTCCTCGATCATCAGCGAGCCGAAATCGTTGCAGCCGAAGCGGAGCGCCACCTGGGCCATTTTGGGACCCTGGGTGACGTAGGAGACCTGCAAATTGTCGACGTTGTCGAGGACTATCCGGGCCATGGCCACCATCCGCAGATACTCCACACCCGTGGCCTGCGGCGTACCTTCCATCTCGGTGCCCTGCGCCTGGAGCGACCAGGGGATGAAGGCCGTAAACCCGCCCGTGCGTTGCTGGAGCGCCTTGAGTTGCAGGATGTGCTCGAGACGGTCCTCCAACGACTCGCCGGTCCCATACATCATGGTAGCTGTGGTGAGCATTCCCAGGTTATGGGCGGCCTCGTGGATCGCAATCCAAGCAGCGGTGTCCGTCTTCTTCTTGGCGATCCGATCGCGCACCGAATCCACGAGAACCTCGGCGCCCGCCCCCGGCATCGAATCAAGCCCGGCATCTTTCAACTCCCTCAGCGTATCCTCGATGGAAAGCTTGGAGACGGTTGCGATGATCTCGATCTCTGACGCCGAGAAAGCGTGAATGTGGATCGGGTGGTTTTCTTTTATGTGCCGGAGCAGGCCGACGTACCAATCGAGCAGCAGATAGGGATTGTGTCCGCCCTGCATGAGAATCTGTACGGCCCCCAGCGCCTTTGCATCATCGATCTTCTTGCCGATTTGCTCGTACGTGAGCGTGTAACTCTCGTGATGTTTCGGCCGTCTGTAGAACGCACAGAACGTGCAGTCGGTCACGCAGACGTTGGTGTAGTTGATGTTGCGGTCTACGATGTAGCTGACGTTGCCCTGTGGATGGCGACGGGAGCGCTGTCTGTCCGCTTCGGCGCCTAACTCCAGAAGTGGCATGCCCAGGTAGACGTCGAGATAGTCCTCGACTTCGCCACGCGAGAAACCCAGAGCCTGCCCGACCTCGCGTACGCCCATCAGAACTCGCGGAGCTCGCTGTAGAGTGAGTCGCGCTCTACGGGCCGCCTCCCGGCGTCCTTGATCAGCCGAACGATCTCCTCGAACGGTAACCCTAAAGGAGTCTGAGCCCCTGCATCGTGGGTGATCTTCTCGAGTACGACGGTCCCTTCCAGATCGTCGACGCCGAAGTTCAACGCAAGCTGTGAGACTTTCGGCGTCACCATGATCCAGTGGGTCTTTATGTGCTCTAGATTGTCGAGATACAGCCGTCCCACGGCCAGGTTCTTCAAATCGTCGAATCCTGTGGTACGGCGGCCGTCCCAACCCCTCTGCCGACCCAGTTCGTTGTTCTCGGGATGATAGGCGAGCGGGATATACGTCAGGAACCCACCGCTCTCGTCCTGGAGGTCCCGCAGCACGTCGAGGTGCTGGACCCGGTCCTCAATCGTCTCCACGTGACCGTAGAGAAGCGTGCAGTTGCTAGGAATTCCGATGCTATGGGCCTCGCTGTGGACCCGCACCCACTCTTCCGCCGCCATTTTGCGGTCCGCGATGGTGGCACGGACTGCCGGGCTGAAGACCTCCGCTCCACCACCGGGAAGCGTGTCGACACCGGAATCCCTCATCGCCTTCAACACATCGAGAGTCTCGATCCCTTCCATCCGCGCCAGGTGCCCGATCTCCACCGAGGTGAGCGCCTTGATGTGGACGCCGGCGTGTCTTTGCTTCAGCCCCCTGAACATGTCCAGGTAGTACTTCAGGGTCAGTTTTGGGTGCAAACCGCCGACGATGTGGAACTCGCGGATCCCAGACTCGCTGGCACCTTCGGCTTCCGCAAACACTTCCTCCAGCGACATCGTATAGGCCCGCTCGTCCATCGGCTTGACCGCAAACGAGCAGAAGATGCACACCTTGTTCAGAATACAGACATTGGTGGGGTTGATGTGCTGATTGGCGGCAAACAGGACGCGGTCACCGTTCACACGACGATTGGCCAGATCGGCCATCGCCCCGATCGCCAGCAAGTCAGGCGACCGAAAGAGGGTTACCCCATCCGCGAAAGTCAGACGTTCCCCTGCCTCGACCTTCTCGGCGATGGGCGCCAACGCAGGGTCCGTCGGGCGAACCGACAACTGGAGATTCCTATCCAAAAGCTCGGGCATATGCTCTCACGTGTTTAACAGATCGCCAAAATGCCGAGTTCCCTTTGGCAGCTTGCGGGACGTCGAGCATGAAAACACTCGGAAAACAGAACAACGAATCTCGAACCTCCGACACTTCGAAATTCGTTGCTCTATTGGGTACTACTGTTCTGCTGCTCGAATAGCGATCAGTCGTCCCAGCGCCTAATCGCAAGGCAGACGTTGTGACCGCCGAAACCGAAGGAATTCGACAAGGCCATCTCCAACGGCTTCTCCGTCGCTACGTTGAACGAGTAGCTCAGGTCACAGTCGGGGTCGATTTCGCTGTGGTTGATCGTCGGAGGAATCTTCCCCTCCTTCAACGCCAAGGCGCAGATCACCGCCTCGACGCCGCCCGCCGCCCCCAATGTGTGGCCGGTCATCGACTTGGTCGAACTAACAACGATTTCGTAAGCATGATCGCCGAAGACCTTCTTGATGGCCTGGGTCTCGCTCAGGTCATTCAGCGGCGTCGAAGTGCCGTGCGCGTTGATGTAGTCGACATTGGTGGGCTCCGCTGCTGCATCCTCCAGAGCCAGTCGCATAGCACGTTGAGCGCCCTCACCCTCCGGCGCAGGCGCCGTCATGTGGTGAGCGTCGGCCGTCATACCGTAGCCAACGATTTCGCCGATTATCGGTGCCCCGCGTGACACGGCGAACTCCATCTCTTCCAGTACCGCCATGCCACACCCTTCCCCCAGTACGAAACCGTCGCGTCCCCCGTCGAAAGGCCGGCTCGCTGTCTCAGGGCTTTCGTTTCGGAACGAAAGCGCCTTCATGGCCGCGAAACCCGCCATCGTGAGCGGCGTAACTGACGACTCGGCACCACCCGAGATGATCACGTCGGCGACGCCGCGCTGAATCAACTTGAAGGCGTTGCCGATCGCATGCGCACTCGAGGCGCACGCCGACTGGGTACTGTAGTTGGGGCCCTTAGCCCCGTACTTCATCGAGATCAAACCCGGCGCCATGTCGGCAATGAACATTGGCACGAAGAACGGCGACACTCGATCGGGACCACGCTCTAGATAAGTGCGATGTTGGTGCTCGAGGGTTCCGATCCCGCCAATCCCGCTCCCAGTTACGACTCCGAACAGCTCGGGCGGAACGTCGGGCGCCTTGTCTCCAAACCCGGCGTTTTCCATCGCCTCTACGGTTCCCGCCAAGGCGAGCTGAGTGAAGCGGTCGGTTCGCTTCGCCTCCTTGCGATCGAGCGTGTCGGTTGGATCGAAGTCCTTAACCTCGGCCGCAAATCGCACGGGAAGCTCGGATGGATCGAAAGAGGCGATTGTGGATCCACCGCTCGCACCCGCCAGCAAGTTCTCCCAGTTGGAGCGAACGGTCTTTCCGACCGCCGTGATCAGGCCAGCGCCCGTTATGACTACCCTTCTCTTTCTTTCGGACGACATGGGAGGGCTCAGGCCCCTTCCTTCTCCTGGAGATAACTGATCGCGTCACCGACTTTCTCCATCTTCTCGGCGTCCTCGTCAGGAATCTCGATTCCAAACTCTTCCTCGAATGCCATGACGAGCTCGACTGTGTCCAACGAATCGGCCCCAAGATCCTCCACGAAAGAGGCCTCGACCGTTACCTTGGAAGGCTCAACGCCCAGCTCGTTCACGATGATATCCCGAACCCGGGACTCGATGTCTGCCATTGCTGTCTCCTTTACCTTTTCTCCCTTGAACCTCACTACCTGCCGAATAGACTATGGCTGTGAAACCCCACGAAACTACATGACCATGCCCCCGTCCACAACAATCACCTGGCCGGTCACATAACCCGAGGCCGGACCCGCCAAAAATCGGATTACGGAGGCCACATCCCCGGGCTGGCCCAGCTTGCCCAATGGGATTTGGGCCATGAGCATTTCCCTTGCTTTCTCAGGCAAATCTGCCGTCATCTGCGTGTCGATGAACCCTGGCGCCACTGCGTTGACCCGGACACCGCGCGGGGCCAGCTCCTTGGCCACGGCCTTGGTGAACCCGATTACCCCGGCTTTGGCAGAGGCGTAGTTGGCCTGGCCTGCATTGCCCATGACGCCGACCACGCTGGCCAGGTTGATGATTGCGCCGGATCTCCGCTTGATCATGGTCCGGCTAACCGCCCGCGTCATGTTGAACGTGCCCCTCAGGTTGACGTTCAACACCAGGTCCCATTCGGCGTCCTTCATCCTGATAAGCAAGTTGTCCCGAGTCACGCCGGCGTTGTTCACCAATACTCCGATGGGCCCCATCTCCGCCTCTATGGTCTCCAGCGTCTTCCCAGCCTGCTCCACGTCGCACACGTCTGCGAGAAACGCACGACCGCCGGGCAACTCGGCCTCCGCGGCTTCCTTGCCGGACTTGTCTAGGTCCAGCACCGCTACATGGGCTCCGGCATCGGCTAGCTGTTTCGCCGTCGCCATTCCGATCCCTCGAAAACCGCCCGTTACTACGGCGACCGTCCCATGAAGCTCATCCATTATGAAAAAGGCCCTCTCTAAATCGTTCTACGTCTTCCGGGTTTCCGATTTCCACTCCGCTGAGATCGCGATCGATCCGGCGGAGAAGGCCCATCAGCACTTTGCCGGGACCGATCTCCACGAAGTTGACGACACCTTCCTCCGCTATTCGCTGAACGTCATGCGTCCATCGAACCGGCGAAGTCAACTGGCTCACGAGAGTCCGGCGTGCGGTATCCGCGTCGGCCACAGGTTGCGCCGTCACGTTGGATACGACCGGAAATCCAGGATCAGCGAATGTGAGACCGCCGAGTTCGGCCTGCAGTCCGCCTTCGGCATCGGCCATCAACGGCGAGTGGAATGCCCCGCTAACCGCCAACGGACGAACCATCTTGGCACCAGCCTCTTTGGCCCTAGCACCCGCGCTCTCGACAGCGTCGACCTCGCCCGAAATGACCAACTGCTGCGGCGAGTTGTAATTTGCAGGGACGACGATGCCGCCCTGGCTGCTCACATCTTCACAGATTCCCTCTACCACGCTCGGGTCCAATCCCACCACAGCGGACATAGTCCCGGCGCTGGCTTCAGCCATCAGTTCGCCACGCCGACGTACTAAGCGAACGGCGTCGTCGAAACCCAACGAGCCCGCCGCGGTGTAGGCTGAGAACTCGCCCAACGAGTGACCGGCCGAGTACCTCACACGCGACGCTAAGTCGTCCTCGAGAGTCGACCAGGCCGCCAGGCTGTGCACCAGAATCGCCGGCTGCGCGTTCTGAGTACGGGTGAGCTCTTCCTCGGGGCCTTCCCAGCAGATCCTCGACAGCGAGAACCCCAACACGTCGTCTGCCCGCTCGAATGCCTCCCGTGCGCTGGGGAAAGCCTCGGCGAGATCTTTGCCCATGCCGACGTACTGGCTGCCTTGACCGGGAAAGACTGCTGCGATGGGATCCACGACGCACGTCCGCTTACCAGCGTATCAGAGTTGCAGCCCAGGTCAGACCCGCGCCGAACGCCACGGTCAGCACGAGTGTACCGTCTTTGATTCTGCCTTCCTTCCGGGCCTCATGCAGCGCCACGGGGATCGTGGCGGACGAGGTGTTGCCGTAGCGGTCGACGCTGACCCATACCCGATCCATCGGAACGCCGGCGTACTTGGCCGTCGCTTCGATGATCCGGATGTTCGCCTGGTGCGGGACGAGGAGGTCCACATCGTCCTTCGTCACGCCCGCCTGCTGGAGTACCGAGTCCGCAGCCTCACACATGGACCGCACGGCCGACTTGAAGACCTCGCGACCTGCCATCTGCATGTAGCCCTCACGTGCTCCAATCTCGGCGACTTCGATGGGGTACTTAACACCATTCGTCGGAGCGCGGTGGAGCAGCTCCGCCAGTGTGCCGTCCGATTTCTGGTAGCTGGCTATGATCCCGCGATCCTTGTTGTCGGACGGAACGACGACGGCGGCCCCCGCAGCGTCGCCGAAAAGCACGCAGGTGGCCCGATCGGTCCAATCCACGATGGCGCTCATTTTCTCAGTCGCGATACAGAGCGCGTTTCTGGCTTGCCCCGATGCTATGAAACCCCGCGCGACGTTCAGCGCGTAGAGCCAACCGCTACACGCGCCCCATACGTCGAACGCCACGGCGTTGTTCGCACCCAGGTGAGCCTGGATATCACAAGCAGTCGCCGGTAACAGCCGGTCTGGTGTGGCGGTCGACACGATGATGGCATCGACCTCGGACGGGTCCATTCCGGCTTCTGCCAGCGCTTCCTGGGCCGCGTGATCGCCCATGACCACAACGCCAACATCATCGCTCGCGATCCGGCGCTCCCGAATGCCGGTCCGCTCGACGATCCATTCGTCTGTCGTGTCGACCATGCGCTCGAGGTCGGCGTTGGTGAGCACCCGGGAGGGCGCAAACATCCCCGTCGAGGCCAGCCGGATCGTTGGACAAATCACGACTAGGCCCTAGCGTCCTGGAGCTCGGACAACTCGCGCTTCAGATTATCGACCATCTCACTCTCCACCGATCCGGCCGCGACGCGCACGGCATGCCGAATGGCCCGGGCGGGCACACTCGATCAGCCACCCATCGACAAAGACAGGTGGCTGTAATGCGAAGGCCCTGTCGAGCACACGCTCGATAGGGGCCCTCGGTGTTCGGCCCAGCTATTGTAGTAGCTAGAACTCGGTCTCTACTTGAATGACTTCCGCGTCTTTATAGTAACCACACGTCGGGCAGATCCTGTGGGGTAGCTTCGGATCGCCACAGCGTGGGCAGGCCTGCGTGGCCGACGCATTCGCCTTGAAGTGCGTTCGGCGCTTCTTCTTCCGCGCCTTCGATGTCCTTCTCTTCGGTACAGCCATAACTCGTATCTAACCCCGTCCGTCTCGTTAGCGATCTCGTAGTTCTTGCAGCGGCCCCCAACGCGAATCGGGCTCCGCCGCCGAGCAGTCACATTCTGTCTCGTTCCAGTTGACTCCGCATTGCGGGCATAGGCCCAAGCAACTCTCCCGACAAACCGGGAAGTCTGGAGCGACAAGCACGAAACGCTCGCCCAATGGAACTCGCAAGTCCAGCTCCTCGGCTCTCGGATCGAGAGTATGCAGTGTCATGTCCTCGTCGGTCACAGAGGCCTTGGGGTCGAAGTACAGTTCGAAGTCTTCTTCGACTTCGAGCTCTAACGGCTCGAGACATCGACGACACTGATCTCGGACACGGCCCCAAAACGTGCCACGAAGCCAAACACCACGGGTCGGCGACCCGTCAGCGTTCGCCCGCACAACGACCGGTCCGGCCAGTTCGAGATCGGCTCCAGACCACACCGGGTCCTCGCCAGGAATCTCACCCCTGACCTCCGCTGGCGCCCGCTCGAGACGCCGTAAATCTATGACCAACACGGCGCAGAAACCTATCGGCGCCAGTTGGTCCTGTCAACGCGCTGGGCCTAGGAATTTCTGCAGTCTTCGGGCGGGGATTGAGATGTGTAAGTAATTGAGTAATAGAGTATTAGAGCAATCGAGTTTGCAGGGAAACTCCTCCGGCCCCTGCCAACTCGCAGTCTCGACTACTCAATTGTTCAATTACTCAACTACTGCCAATCAAGTCACGCGTGGAAAAGAAGAAGGCCAGTTCCAAGGCAGCGTTTGCGTCGGAATCCGAGGCGTGGATGCCGTTCCGCTCCTTGTTCTCTGCATAAAGCGCGCGGACCGTTCCTGGCTCAGCTTCGGCAGGGTCCGTCGCCCCGATCACTTTGCGTAGGTGGAGTACCGCATCATCTCGCTCGAGAGCGAGGACCAGCACGGGTCCCGATGTCATGAACGCTTTCAGCGCTTCGAAAAAAGGTCGCTCCCGATGGACAGCATAGAACTCGCCGGCCTCTGCCTCGTCGAGTCGAAGCAATCGGGCGCCTCGGATTCGAAAATCCTCCCTCTCGAGTATGGCCAGTATCAAGCCCACGTTTCGGGCTTCGACAGAGTCTGGTTTTATTATCGCAAGTGTAAGACTCATAACGAGTTCTATATCATTTGTTCAAGTAATTTATGGATAAGATCCGTCCGTGAGAGGAAGCCGACCAGGATCCCTTCACGGACGACTGGGAATTGGGCGACCCCTTCGCTGAGCATCGTGCCTAGCACATCGGTGATAAGCTCGTCTTCTGAAAGGCACATGACACTTCTCTGCATCGCATCTCGCACTTCGATATCCTGGACCTGAGGTTGGGCACCTTCGGTTGCCGGATTAAGGACCTGAGGCAGAAAATGCTGAAGAAGTTCCTCCTCGGTTACGATGCCAAGGACCTCCCCGTTATCACTGACGACAGGCATCCCTCGGCGTCGATGCTTCACCATCAAATGGAGGGTCTCGGACAGAAGGGTTTCAGGCGAGACCGTTTGGAACTCGCGGCTCATAAGATCGGAAACCAACAGCTCAGGTCTGATCGTAACGTCGTGCTCGTTCACCCGCGCCACGAACTCCTCGCTCGATCGGGCCATCGCCAGGGCGTCGGCAACGGATGGGTTGCCCAGCAAGCGGCTGAGGCCTGCGAGTGTCTTCAGGTAGTACCTTGCGGCGGTACGGGGAACGATGATCAGCACGAGGAAGGTAGCCTCGGGTGCAGCGCCTGGGGCGAACTTGAATGGGGCCGAGGACGTCGCGATCGCTACGCCAAGCTCCTTGGCCTCGTCGCTCCTGTAATGAGCCAGCAGAGTTCTGGGTCCCAGCGTCGGCCTATCTCCGCGAGCGACTTCGTCGGCCACCAACTGGTCGAGCGTAGCCCGATCCCCAACCAGTCCAGCGGCCTCGAGACGGTCTAGCAGTTGGCCAACCGCCTCCTCGTATCTCTTGACCTTGAGCCCGACGATGATTCGATCAGGCTGCAACAGACTTGATATTAGGACGGGTCTATCCATTCATAGCCTTCGCGATGATTCCCGGTACGTCCAAGGGGCGCTCGGCGACCTCGACACCGTTTTCTTTGAATGTCGAGATCTTCTCCTCTGCCGTCCCCGATGACCCGGAAATGATGGCCCCCGCGTGGCCCATTCTACGGCCCGGAGGTGCCGTCTGACCAGCCACGAAGCCGACGACAGGCTTCGAGAGGTTTTCCTTTATGAATCGCGCAGCGTTCTGCTCGTCGGTTCCACCGATCTCGCCGATGAGGACGATCGCTTCGGTCTGTGGGTCCTCTTCGAAGGCTGACAGGCATTCGATAAAATTGGTGCCGATCACAGGGTCCCCACCGATTCCGACGCAACTCGACTGCCCCAATCCTGCGCTGGTTAGCTTCCAAACCACCTCATACGTTAGCGTTCCCGAGCGGCTGACGACACCGACCGGTCCGGGCTCGACGATTTGGCCGGGAATGATCCCCAGTTTCGTCTGCCCGGGCGAGATCATCCCGGGGCAGTTCGGCCCAATCAGTCGTGCGCCGTGATCTTCCACGTAGCGGACGGCACGCAGCATGTCGAGCACGGGGACTCCCTCAGATATCGCGACGATCAACCCAACGCCTGAGTCTGCCGCCTCGCACACGGCGGCGGCGGCGAAGGCCGCAGGCACGTAGATCACGCTGGCCGTTGCCTCTTCTTTACGCACGGCCTCTTCCACTGAATCGAACACCGGTACTCCATCGAAACTCTGGCCACCCTTGCCGGGCGTGACGCCGGCGACGATCTGCGACCCGTACTCCATCATTTGGCGAGTGTGAAACGATCCATCGCGTCCGGTGATCCCTTGGACCACTATTCGTGTACTGCTATCGGCAAATATCGACATCGCATCAGTTCCTGTGCCTATCGCACCTATTCTAGTTCGTCGCTAGCTCGACCGCCTTCTGCACGGCCTCATCCATGTCGGTCATGGCGCTAAACCCAGCGACCTCGAGTATCTTCACACCCTCTTCTTCATTCGTCCCGGTCAGCCGGATGGTGATAGGGACCTTCAGTTCGAACTCGCCGGTAGCTTCGACGATTCCGTTCGCCACATCATCGCAGAGTGTATT
>JBDHGH010000081.1:0-15892 GCA_039589995.1 Gemmatimonadota bacterium
CGCCCCCGCACGAAACTCGATGTTGCCTCGACCAAGATCGCCGTCTGGCCGAGCACAACTCCAGATACACGCCCCGCAGTGGATGCACTTCTCGCGATCGAATTCGGGGACTCCACCGTCGTCGCCCGGCGAAAGCGCTTCGCCCGAACAGATCTCGATACACAACTTGTTATCACAGCTCTCGCATACGCTGGGGTATATGAACGCTACGTGATCTCGGTAGCCGGGCGGCGCCTGGACCTTTCCACCGATCAGCAGGGCGTCCTGCTGCGACACCAGGAGCTTACCGTCGAAGGGTATCTCTGGCCAGCCCGCGGCCTCCATGAGCGCATCGTGCAACGAAGTCCCCGCTGACTCCGTCTCCTTGCGCAGCCTCGCGATCTCGTCCGCTCCGATGATTCCCTCATAGTACTGCTCGAGGGTCGGCGGAGGACCGTCGGCTTTCTTCGACTTGCGAGCGTTGAGTCGCCCTCGGCTCAAGCCACTGAGCCCCATACCAATGAGTCCGCTGAGGAAACCGCGATGGAAACCGTCGCGGGCTTTCTCGGCAACCCGCGCCTCATCCTCTACCCAACTGTCACGCCGGCGCTGGACGTAGGCCGTCTCGAGGTTCTCGCGCGTGAACGGCTTGTCGTCTTTCAGGAGTTCGATGACGCCTTCGGCCAGCTGCACACCCGTCGTCCAGGCCTCGTCGACGCCCGAGCCGGTGAGCACGTTGGTGCTGCCCGAGCCCTCGCCGATGCGAGCAAAGCCATTGCCTGCCAGATGAGGCTCGCCGCGACGTCCGGACTCCTGCAGCGTCTTCGCTCCCCATGACCGCAACGCTCCACCCTTCAGGTACCGCCACACATACGGATGCAACATCCAATGCTGCAGGTAGCGGTAGCTGGTGCGTACGGGGCTATTGAACCAGGACGGTACGAAAATGCCCAGGGCGGCGATGTTGTCGGGGTACACGTATAAGAAGCCGAAAATTTCCGGCTCGGGATATCCGATGGTGTGGAACACCGTGCCTGGCTCGAGAGGGCAATCGGGCGGCAGGTCCACGACCATCTTCATCCCGACGGCCCAGTCCCGGCGCTCGGTATCTGGCGGAACCCCGAAGTGATCGTCGAGCTTCGTGCCCACGGGACCGACGGGGCCGTCACCGACGACCGTTAGAGCCGCCCGCACATCCATGCCCGGCATATAGCCGACATCAGGATTCCCATCCCTGTCGGTTCCCTGATCGACGAGTCGTATTCCGACGACGCTGTCGTTCTCGATCAACGGTTCGCTGACAGGCATCCCCGGCCAAATCTGCACCGCCCCCGAGCCCATCAACTGGGTGCCCACCCACTGCATATACTGGCCGATCGAAAAGACGTAACCGCCCTTCTTGTGCATGAAGTCCGGAATGAACGGCAACTCGACGGCCTGCTCCGCGCTCCGAAGAATCGGGCTCGCTGTGGTCGTCAGCACGTCCAGGCCCTTTGTTCCTCCGGGCCGACGGCTCGCGCCAACAGGGTCCCTCAGATAGACCAGCTTCTCCTTCGTCACGGGGTGGGCCAAGGGAATCTCGGATGGATCGAAGTCGGGGAATGACTGGCGGATGCCCCGGGCTCGCGTCACGACCCCGGACACGCCGAAGCCGATATCGGCGGAACGCTCGTAGCAAACCACTTGTAGCGGCATTCCGGGCACGGCTCGGCTCATAAGCAGCGGCTGCGTCTCGGGATCCAACATGGCCCGGGACAACGTGGTGAGGAATCCACCCGTCGCCGGCCCAAACCCGATGCAGACGATATCGACGTTCATTCCCTGGCGTTCGACCGTCGTCGTTTCCATCATCGCTCGAGATCGTCCCCGGACTAGAGTGGGTAGTCCAAGGTCTCGGGAATCATCACCTCGGTCACGGCATGGGCCGCCCGGTCCTTGGCCAGGTTGGCCCCGGTAATACAACCATCCAGCTTGTTGCGCCGCAGCATGAACGGTTCGTACCCCGCGAAGTGCATACAAGGCCCTGCCTTGGCGGGCAGAGACCCGTCATCGTCGAGGACATCGATCACGCAGGAGCAGAGGCCCGGAGCCACGCTCTCGAGCGCGTTGAGCTCGCCCGACGTGTACAGGCTGTCTCCGTCCATGCCCCACGACGGGTGCCGCTGATAGCCAAAAACCAGCGAGGAGCAGATGCGACCGACTTCTCCCGCAGCAGCGGCTGCCTGAACGTGGCAAAGGTCGGTGAAGAACGCCACGAACCCCGGAAGTGCCTCGGCCAGGCTCGGATTCTCCACACCTTTGGCTTCGAGCTCTAGCACATCGAGGATTTGATGACACGAGGCGAGGATCCAACACAGACCATCGGCCATGGGGAACGTGACGCCTTGCCGGTGACCCTTGAACAGAGCGCCGCCCTCGGCGTCCTTCGTCTCCATCAGATAGCGCAGCGTCCACAGCCACAGGTCCATCGTCGAGGCGAGCGTGCAGGCGCCGGTTCCCGGTCGCTGGCCGGCGATCAACCGCATGTCCTTCATCCACTGTTCGAAATGCGCCAAGAACACCGGGTTCGTCATCGTCACGGCAAGCTGACGACGCTGAACCGCCTCGGGTCCTTCGTAAGTCGCTTCGAGCTGTGCATCCATCCACTTCTGCGGCAGGAAGCCGGGGCAGTCCTCGGTAATACCGTAGCCACCCATCAGACTCACGGCCTCGCGCATCGTGTTCGCGCCGTGACCCGTGTTCCACAGCTTCACCGCCGGGCAGAGTACGTTGGCCAGCGAGTCCTTCACCAGGTACTGGATCAACTCGTTGGACTCCAACTCCTGATAACGCGCCTGGTCGCGCTCGCCTTCCGGCTTGGCCGCCAGTCGCACGAACTCAACCGCCTCCTTGTTGGCTTCCTTCAGCGCCCTGAGGGCTTTTCGTCCGGCGGGGACTTCGTGCTTCGCAAAGATCTCCTCGCGGCGCCAGTCCATTGGGTCTAGCTCATCGAACGTCCGTGCCGCCGCGAAGCCCAACGACGCGCTGGCCTCGCCGGTGGCCCAGATGTCCACCACGCGGTGAAGGGCATCCTCTTTCTGCTGCAGACCGAGCTCGTGGCGCGGAGAACCCGGATGGTCCGACTCGCCGCCGCGGAATCGTTCGCGTTGGTAACGCATGACCGGCTCGACCGCCGACAACAATTTCGCCGCGGTCATCATCCCCACCGTCACCCGCGTGCGCTTGAAGACCGCGTCGATCACGTCGGCGTGGCTATACCTCGGCACGATCACGCCATCGACGACATCGTAGCCACCGATGATCCGGCTGGCCGGTATATCGAGACTGAATGCAGGGTCACTGGTAGCCGAGAGTTGGTGGACCAGCTTCTTCGTGGGAACGCCGCGGTCGTAGACGCCTGGGTCGCCCTCCTCGAGGACGACCATGCAGCTGCCTTTGATGCGTTCGTCACCGGTGTCGACGGCTGCCGAGACGAAGTCGGCGAAAGCCATGTTGGTGATGAAGCGTCCCCGCTTCTCGACGTGGAGCATCGGCTCTTCGCCGTCTTTCCACTCCTTGACCGTCAGCTTGCCTGCCAGGACTCCTGTATCGACACCCACGTACGGAATGGGTTCGGTCAGTGCGAAAGCGCCGCGCAACTGTTTCCGGTCCTCTCCCGGCTGCACCGGAGCCGACCGCTTCATGTAGTGTTCGCGTTGCTCGGGCGTGCCCTTCTCGTGAATCGGCGCCAGCCCCAGGTGGCTGGCCATGGCACCGGTCGCTGCGCCGCCGTCCACCCAAGCCAACTCCAGCGCCGCCAGGGCCATGGCGAGGTTCTTGGGACCCTCGATGAAGCCGCCGTGCTCGGGATCGAGGAAGACGGAACTGATACCCGCTTCGTCATAGTGCTTGAGGAGAGCGGCCTTCTCTTCGGTCCATTCATGGGTGTTCCGGCCACCCTCCGCCACCAGGCGGGCAACTGGGCCCCGGGCCACGGATCGGGACGATTGGACGAGCATCTGCAGATCGAACCGGTCGGTATACCGCCACATGATCTGACGGACGTCGTCCCCAGGAAGAGTGCCGATGGTAGGCCTTTTGTCAGTATCGGCCTTGACCGTGCTCATACGCCGGTGCCCTTTCTGAAAGCTGCAGTCTGGCTGGACTTGAATCTCAGAATAAGCGGTAAGTCTATTGGGTCTGGCCCGATCTTGGAAGGCCCTCCCTTCCCTACTCGTACTCGTAATCGTACTCGTACTCGTTATCGTACTCCAAATTGTGATACAGGGCACAGTCGGGTGGGGACGGGAGACGAACATCGAACACCGGACATCGATATTCGAAGTCTTAAGATGAATCGAATGGAAGGAAACACCGAATATCGAAAGCGAAAGATGAGGGAATTGAAGTTCGTATTCCTTGTTGATAATCTCGTGCCAGGGCCTGCCCATCCTGGTGGGGTTAATGCTCGCGATCATAATCGTACTCGAGGTCGACTCTAGAGTACGATCAGGAGTACGAATACGTCGACAGGATTCGAGTGAGCTGCGGGCTCAGTCTTCCACCGGAAACGGAGTCGAGTGGAGGCAGGCGTCGAGAAGCATCTCCATCCGGTCAGGGTTGAACCCGATGACGAAGTCTTTTCCGTGGGCAACGACTGGGACGCCGACGCCACCGGTCAGCTCGCGCCATTCCCGCAGCTGGTAAACGTCTTTGGTGATATCTGCTTCTTCGTACTCACAGCCGTGTTCACTGAGCCAATCCTTGACCAGTTTGCAGTAGGGTCAAGTCGGCGTAGTGTAAACCTTGATGTTGGACATGAGACCCTCCGGGTAGACTGTCAGAGTCGGATGTTAGTGTGGACTAGAAATCAGTCTGGCGTGAGCTAGTTTCGACGTCAAGAGTATGGACTTCGAGCCTTTTCCGACCCAGCGCGATGCTATCGAATCGCCTCTCGGGCCCACCCTCGTTTTGGCCGGACCGGGGGCCGGGAAGACGTTTTGTCTAATCCGTCGCGTCGAGCATCTCATCACCACGCTGGGGGTCCCACCTGAGCGGATCTGCGCGGTCACCTTCACCAACAAGGCGGCCGAGGAGGTCTCTTCGCGGCTTCACAAGCGCCTCGGGGCCCGAGCGGACTTGATCACCCGCGGAACACTCCACGCGCTGTGCCTGGATATTCTCCGGGCCCATCCTCTAGCAGTGGGTCTTCGCCGCGGTTTCGGCATTGCGGATGAAGACTACCAGCAGTTGCTGCTCCGGCGGCTGAACGTCTGGCCCGAGAGCAGGCGGCGCAGCCTGTTGACGCTGTTCGGCCGACACCGCCTTCAGGGCTACGAGCTCACCGAAGGTGACGACGCGATTTTCGACAGTTACACGTCTCATCTTCGCGAGAAGAACCTGGTCGACTTCGACGACATCATCAGCCTGACCGACGACTTGCTTCGCGAACATCGCGCCATCGCCGACGAGGTGGCCGCCCGTTGGGACTACGTGCTGGTGGATGAGTTCCAGGACCTGGACGCCGCACAGTACTCTATCCTGAAGCGTCTGGCGCATGACCATCGCAACATCTTCGCCGTCGGTGACGACGAGCAATCGATCTTCGCCTGGCGCGGGTCCGACCCGCGCATCCTCTGGCGGTTCCAGACGGATTTCGGAATCGACGAAGCGATCGTCCTCGACCGAAACTGGCGGTGCAGTCGTCAGATTTTCGACGCGGCGCGACAGCTGCTCGTCGAGAACCCCGAGCTCTTTCATAAGAAGATCACCGCCGAACGTGACTCCGAGTTCGAGGTCGAGGCGGTCGCCTTCGAGGATGAGGAGGCCGAGGCGCTGTTCGTTATCGATCATCTTCTAGCAGACAAGCGGACGAGCGGCTTGGACTGGGGAGAGTACGCCCTGCTGTATCGCAAGCACGACGTCGGCGATTACCTGGAGAACCGACTCGTCGCCGCCGATGTGCCCTGCAGGCTGGCCCGGGGGCGCTCGTTGCTGGACGACCCGGTCATCGCCTACGTCGTGGCGTCGCTGCGCGCGGTGGCTACGCCCGATGACCTCATCGCCGTGGAAGCCTTCGCGCAGCGCATGCTGCCCGAGACCCTGGTGGCGGAGGTCCAGACCCTGGCGCCCTCCACAGGCGACGACTTCATGACCGCGCTGCGCGCCTACGCCCGTCGACATCCGAAGGACCATCCCGACACGAAGAAGGCCTGGCGCTTCGTCTATCACGTGGACAACCTGCGCGCCCTGCACGAGTCGCAGGACAGTCTCGCGGGCCTGGTGGAGGAACTGCTGTCGCAACGCGTACGGCCCTATGGAAATCGGCTGGAGGAGCACTACGACGAGCTCGAGGACCCGGAAACCTATCCTGGGGCGCGCGAGCTGGCTGAGCGGCTAACGACGACGCTATCGACCGGCGGGAAGATCTATATCAAAAAGCACAAAGGTGGAGAGATCGCGCTGCGCGGGATGCTGCTCGCTGTCGGGGTGCCGGCGACGGTGCACTATTCCACCGACGGGGCGACCCCAAGGTCGCACGATCTTGTCCTGGGTGACGACGATTTCCCGCGCCCCACCGCGACCACGTTGTTCAAGGCGCTCCAACTGATTCACAGTCGCGACTTCGGCGACATTCTGCGTGATTACGTCGCCTTCGACATCGAGACGACCGATCTCGATACCGCCAGCTGCGAGATCGTCGAGCTGGGCGCAGCAAAGGTCCGCGGCGGTGAAGTCGTGGATACGTTCCATTCCCTGGTTCGCTGCGAGGGGCCGATCAACGCCGAGGCCGCGCAGGTGCATGGCTACACGGAAGAGGATCTCCGAGACGCGCCGCCGCTGACTGAGGTGTGGCCACGCTTCGAATCGTTCTTCCAACGCAGCGTCCTCATCGCCCACAACGGGCATCGCTTCGACGTGCCCGTGGTGCGCCGCTCGGTCAAGGATTTCGCAAACACCGACGACCTCGTCTTCTTCGATACGCTCCCGTTGGCCCGCTCGCTTTTCCGCGAGAGCGCCCGGCTGACCGACCTGGCGGAGCGGTTCGGCGTGCCGGCGGGTCGAGCTCACCACGCTCTGGACGATGCGGTAACCCTGGCTCGCGTGTTCGGAGGATTGAATCAGCAGAAACGCCAGCGGGCGCGGAAGTCGTCGCTGGCTAACCTGCTGGACCATCTCGGTCTGGGCCTGGCACTAGAGGCGAAGAGCAAGCTAGGCGATGAAGATCGGCTCCTGTTGAACATCGCGGCGCCTTACGCCCTCGGACGCTTCAGCGACTGCTTGGAGTTCTACGTCGTCGAGCGGGATCGTGAGACCCTCGACGCACCCGATATGGAGGACGTCATCCAGCGATTGGGCGGACGCAAGATGATGGAGCGGATCCGCGCCGAGAAGACGCCAGCGGAGCGATACCCCGCAGCGATGGCTCGACTCCAGTCGCTGATCGAGGCGAGCCAGGCCGACACGCTGGAGGGGTGCATCGAGGGCTTCCTCGAGCGCGTGGCGCTATCCACGTCCGAAGGCGTCGAAGCGGATCCCCACCGCGTAAACCTTCTCACCCTTCACTCGACCAAGGGGCTGGAGTTTTCACGCGTCTATATCATAGGTGTGGAGGACTTCCAATTGCCGGGCTACTACGCGGCGGTGGACAACCGGAAAGAGGAAATCGAGGAGGCTCGCCGTCTTCTCTACGTCGGCATGACACGGGCCAAAGACCGGCTCGTTCTGACGCGAACCGATCGCCGGCGGGGCAAGGAGTCGGGCGGCAGTATCTTTCTGGGCGAAATCGGCGTCACACCCACCAGGCCGTGAGGTGCCCGCCCGTGCTACGGTAGCGGCTCGTCCCCAACCACGAACGACTCGACAAAGAGACGTGCGACATCCGAACGCATCACGTTCGCGTCGCCCCCAAGGCCGTAGGCGGCGCTCAACATACTGGTGTTGGCCAGAACGACGAATGCCAGTCCCTTCTCGGGCGCCCTGACGATGAGTGACGAGTTGGCGGTCCACCACCCGTAGTGCCACTCTAGCTTGACACCCTGGTAGTGGTAAATGAACCAGCCGAGGCCATAGGGCAGCGTCTGACCGGTGTTCGAGCGAGCCGGCGTGAAAACGGAATCCCATGTCTCGGGCTCGAGGAATTGCCCCGCATCGATAGCGATGGAGTATCGGGCCATGTCTTCCGCCGACGCGATCAAGCCCGCCGCCGTTCCGAAGCCAGGCGGGTACTCCGATCTGATGACCCGGTCGTCCTCGAACTCATACGGCCTTGCCATGTCGGCGATGAACTCGTCCCGATCCAACCCGGTCAAAGCGAAGGCCGCCGGCTGCTTCACGTTCGGAGCCGTGTTCACCAACTGTAGGGGCTGCAGGATCCGCTCGACCAGCAGTTCGCCAAAGGTCTGGCTTGATGCGCCCTCGATGACCTGGTCCAACCTGCCAAACCTGTTTCCGTTATAGGAGTAACGTGAGCCCGGGACTCCTTCGGACGTGTGGTTCATAATGTGACGCACGCGAATGATGCCCTGACTGTCGAGCTCGACTCCGTAGTCGCTGACCGGATCATCCAGGTCGACGAGTCCCTGCTCTACCAGCTGCATGACGATAGTCGCGGCGAACGTCTTCGTCAGCGAGGCAAGATGAAACGGGTCCGTCGGAGTTGCGGCTCGACCCGCATCCACATCGGCATACCCGAATCCCATCGACCAGACGATCTGCTGGTCTTTGACTATGGCCGCCGATAGACCGGGGATCTGGAGATCCACTCTCAGACTGTCCAGCTGCGCCTCGAATCCCTGGAGGCCCGGCATGTGAGTGACTTCGATAGCGGACTGCGGCCCACTCAAATCATCATCGCAGGCAACGGACGGGACCAGGAGCGCGGAGAGTAATGCCCGGCATCCGAGCGTAGCGACATATGGCATTGTAGATATCCTTCCTCCGTATCGCTCGAGGAGCACACCCTAAGATACGTGCCTCCGTACATCCTTGTTTCTGCAGCAGTCCGAACTCAGTTGCCGTTCGGGAACGGCTCGTCCCCAAACACGAAGGCATCGACAAACATTCGCGCGAATGCCGACTGCATGACATCGCCGTCACCAACCGGGTAGGGGTCGGTCAACATCTGCGTGTTCGCCACCGCAACAAAGGTAAGCCCGCGTTCGGGGACCCGGAGTAGCAACGACGACTGCGCCGTCCACTGGCCTGAGTGCCACTCCAATTTCAGTCCCTTGTAGTACTGCACGTACCATCCCAGCGCATACGGAAGCGTGATACCGACATTCGACACCGTCCGCGTGAGCATCGTATCCTTGGTCTCGGGCCTGAGCAGCCGGTCTTGAGAGAGGGCGATGGAGAATGCAGCTACGTCTCGGACCGAGCTGACCAAACCAGCGGCCGCGCAGAAGATTCCCGGATGCTGAGCCGGGATCACCTCGGACCCGCTCAAGGTGTATCCCCTCGCCATGTTGGCATAGAACCCCTCCGGATCCAAACCGGTCGCGGCGAAATCTGCTCGGTCGTGCACACTGGGAGCTGTGTGTCTCATCTCTAACGGCCTCAGGATGCGCTGAACCAGCAACTCGGCCAGTGTTTGGCCGCTCACGCCTTCGACCACTTCATCGAGCTCGCAGTAGCGACCACCATCGTATTCGAAGTACGCGCCTGGCGTGCCGGTCGACGTGTGGCTCAACAGGTGCCTGACGCGAATGACTCCGCTACTAGGGAGATCGACGCCATACATGCTGATCGGATCATCGAGGTCCAGCACACCGCCCTCGACGAGCTGCATGATGACCACAGCGGCGATCGGCTTCGTAACCGAGGCGAGATAGAAAGCGGTCGTGTCGGTGGCGAGCCGGCCCGCGCGGACATCGGCGTACCCGAATCCCCGCGCCCAAACGATCTCATCATCTTCCGCGATGGCGGCAGCGAGGCCCGGGATCTGTAGCTCTACGCGAAGGCTGTCCAACCGAGCCTCGAACCCCACCAGGCCCTCGGTGGGAACAACCTCTACGGGCGTTGGCGCTGTCGGATCGGATTCGCAGGCGAGCTGGCCGATCGCTACACCCAGAACAGCGGCCGATCCCACGAGGGCTTTGAGTGGGGACATGGTTCGTTTCCTCCTACCAAAGCCGAGCCACGGGAACGACGTAGCCGGCTGACACCATGACCGTGCTGCTTTTGAAGCTCTCAACCTCGGGGTCGTCAGCGTTGAGGTTCCTCAAGCCGAGATCGTAGGCCACATCCAGAGTGACTGAGCCCGGCCCAGCACCGAACCCGAGCCCGACACCGAAGAGCAGGCCATAGTCCGGGCTCTCGATCAATGCGTTGACCGACTCGTCACTGCATTCAATGTCGACGGGATCCCTGCCCGCCTCAGCCAGCAATCGGCAGCTCAACTCGAAGGCAACGGTCGGACCCGCGAAAAACCGAACCGCTGTTCGTGAGGCTCCGCGGATTGGAAGGTTAACCGTAGCCAACAGTGGGATCTCCACGTAGTTGACGTTGTACGAGCCATCCATGCCGGTAGCACTGACATCGACGCCCTTCTGAGTGTACATGCCACGGAGTTCCACCCCGAACCGGTCGCCGAAAGCCAAGGTCAACACCCCACCTGCGTTGACACCGACGTTCCGGCTGAGGTCGAATTCCGTCTCTTCGCTGAATTTGACCGTGGCGCTGTTCACGCCGCCGAATGCGCCAACGGACAGCTCCTGCGCCATCGCCGTATTGGCTATGGCTATGCCGAGAGCCACGATCAGTAGTGCTATCGCTAGCTTAGTCATGAACTTCACTCCTTCCTTCGCTTTAGAACCCTCCGTCGGGTCGTGTTTCCCATGAGTCGTCCAATTCCCGGTAAGCATGATTCCTCCTATTTCTCCTGGCGGATCACCCGCCGGTTGGCTGGCCAAACTTCGCCGCCTAGTTTTGCGTAGTAGAGCATAAGAGGGGAGCATTTCTCGAGCGTTTCCTCAGCGTTACTTGGCAAAGCCCAGCATGGAAAAGCCCGATTCGGTATCCGGCATCACGCATTTTTCGGCGCTCGGCGTCGCGGATCTGCGTGGACCCGAGAGCAACGAACTTCTCTCGATCCTTGCGCGGCCCAAACTCCTCGCCCTCCTGGCCTACCTGGCTGCCGGTACCCCCCGTGGATTTCAGCGCAGGGACAAGCTCATCGGCCTCTTTTGGCCGGACGTCGATCAGGACCGAGCGCGGAACGCTCTCCGGCAGTCGCTCCACCATCTTCGGCGATCTCTCGGCGAAGACGTCCTGGTGGGAAGAGGCGAAGATGAGGTGGGACTCGCAGAGGGGCGGTTTTCAAGTGATGTAGCCGCGTTCGAGACAGCGATAGAGGAAGGCCGGCCTGAGGAGGCACTGGAACTGTATCGGGGAGACTTATTGGAGGGGTTCTTTCTCTCCGATACCCCCGAATTCGAACGCTGGCTGGACGAACGCCGAGCGCAACTACGCGAGCGTG
Source organism: Gemmatimonadota bacterium (assembly GCA_039589995.1). Taxonomy (GTDB): domain Bacteria; phylum Gemmatimonadota; class Gemmatimonadetes; order Palauibacterales; family KS3-K002; genus JBDHGH01. Next base: position 11,438 of record JBDHGH010000081.1, read on the forward strand.
CTTCCGCAGCGGCATGGGAGCTGGCGGAAATGGCAGCCACCCAAAGTGATCCGACGGCCGCAAGCAACTGGGCTCGCCGCGCCCTGAGGTTTTCACCGCTGGACGAGTCGCTCCTCCGCCAAGCGGTCGGGCTCATGGACCGAGTTGGAGATAGAGCCGGCGCGGTTCGGGAATACGAGGCCTTCGCCGCCCGACTTGAACACGAGCTGGAGGTCGAGCCGGCGCCCGAAACCCGGGCGCTTCTAAACTCGGTACGATCCCGAAGCGGGGTGGGACCGAGCCCACAGGTTTCCCGACCCGAGGCCCAGCCGGTCGGAGAAGGAAGGGCAACGCCTCGACTGGCCGGGAACCGGGCATTCCGCCTGGGCTTGGTCGCCGGATCGGGTCTGGTTCTCACCGTCTTCTTCCTCTGGGCTTTCTACGGCAGTGGCGACGAGATCGAGCTCAACCCGAAACGGGTCGTCGTCACCGCGTTCGACAATCGGAGCGGCGACCCGGACCTCGACCCGTTGGGCCGCATGGCGATGGACTGGGTATCTCGTGGACTCCGGCAGACGGACCTGGTTCAGGTCGTACCACCCGAAGCAGCACTGCTGCCGGCGTCGGATAGCGAGGTCACAGGAACCTCTCGTGACCCACTGCAGGCTCTCGCGTACGCAACAGGTGCGGGGATCGTAGTCTCGGGTGCGGTCTACGCGTCCGGCGATTCCATACAGATCGAAGCGCACGTCACCGATGCGAGCAAGCAGCGAGTGATGCTCAGCATCGAGCCCGCAGGCGGGCCACGTGACGATCCCATCATAGCGGTGGAAACGTTGCGCCAGCGCGTGGTGGGCGCGCTAGCCACAGTCCTGGACGCGAGGATCGCCCCCTATACCGATGCGCACCGGCAGCCGCCGACGTACGAAGCGTACCGGGTCTTCGTGGAAGCAGAGGAGCTGTACGACCGGGCATTCAACCCGGGTAGCGGTCACCTCATCGACGAAGCACAGCGGCTATTCCTGGAGTCGGTAGAACTCGATTCGACTCTCATCGGGGCATGGGGGAGAGCGGCGGCAGCGGCGGCGGTCGCGGGCCGACCCGCAGAGGCGGACTCGCTGGCGCGTATAGCGGAACGTTACCGCGATCGCCTGTCCCCCTTCTCCGAGGCCCGGCTCGATATGATGCGTGCGAATCTCGAGGGTGATCGCATCGCTGCGCTGCACGCCGCGCGCAAACAGATGCAGACGCCGTTGGATCCGGCCATTCAAGCACTTCAGGTGAACTATCCAGGTGAAACCGTCGAGATACTCGAGGAGAGCGAGGACTACGCCACGCTTCTCGGTTCCTACGGCCTCGTGGGTATCGAGCAGATCTATTGGCAGGTGCTGACAGTTGGGCACCATATGCGCGGGGACTACAGGCGGGAACTCAAGGCCGCGCAGAAAGCCCGCGAGCGCAACCCCAATCTGCTTTCCATGCTCGAGCTCGAGGTGCGAGCGCTGGCCGCGCTGGGCCGGGTCGACCAGGTGGTGGACCGCCTCGATGAAAGCCTCTCGCTGCCACCGCAGGCGGGTTGGTTAACGGCCAGGGTCATGCGCGTCGCCGCCGTGGAGCTGCGAGCGCACGGACGGCCAGAGGCGGGGCTGGAAGCGTCGGCGCGGGAAATAGACTGGTACGAATCACGCGCCCCCGAGGAGAATGCCACTCGCCAGGGCCGTTTCCTTCTGGCCGAGTCCAACTACGTGGGGAGGCGCTGGGAAACGGCGAGGTCGGTATACGAGGAACTGGCGCGGGAGTTCCCCGATAACGTTCACTACAAAGGCTATTTGGGTGTCCTGGCGGCCCGCAGAAGCGATCGGGCAGAAGCTCTCAGGCTGAGTGAGGAGCTGAGAGGGCTGGCCGACCCTTACGACTTCGGGCGCGAATCGTATTGGCAAGCCTGCATTGCCTCGCAGCTAGGCGAGCTGGACCGCGCGATGGTTCTGCTGCGCGATGCCTACGCCCAAGGCAAGGCGTTCGATTTGCTGCCTCATCTGGACCTCGACCTGGAACCCTTGCACGAATATCCTCCTTTTCAGGAGTTCCTCCGACCGAAGGGCTAACCCATAGCCATACGGGTCGACACAAGAAAACAACGAAAACGGGCTCTGAGGTGTTTGCCCAACGAAGACAGCGCTGACATCGGTGTAGCCGTATTAGCGGAAGAACAGCCCAATCCCTATGATTGCTTGCATGCAGCCAGCCCGACCCACAACACCGAGCTCGAGTTCCGACCGCGGCACCGAGAATCACCCGAGTAGTGCCCACGCGTCAGAATCGGATTAGCTTCCCTCCTCAATGCCGACCGGGATACTGAAGCGGGCGCTGCCGGTGGTGTTCCTGATGTTGGGGAGCGCGACAGAAGCCGAGGTGTTAGCCCAGGCCGACGAGCCCCAGCGCGAGGTGCCGAAGGCGCGTGCGCACCGAATCGATGACGACGTCGATATCGATATCGACGGTCGGCTGGACGAGTCCATCTGGCAGGACGCGATTCCCATCAGCGGCTTCCGCCAGCGCGAGCCCTTCGAAGGCGAAGCCGCGACCGAGGACACCGAGGTCCGGGTCCTGTACAACGGCCAGACCCTCTACATCGGAATCATCGCCTACGATTCCGAGCCGGACCGTATCGTGGCCAGATCGTTGGAGCGCGACTCCCCCATCGGAGCGGCACGCTTCGGGCCGGGCGGTGGCGACGATGCGGTTGAGGTGATCCTCGATACCTTCCACGACCGCCGCAACGCATTCTACTTCGCCACGAATCCCAAAGGCGTGATCGTCGACGGCTACATTACCGACGAGAACTTCCGTGTAGACCGCAACTGGGACGCCGTCTGGAATGTCGCGGCGAGCACTACGTCCGAGGGTTGGGTGGCCGAGTTCGAGATCCCTTTGAGAACCATCCGCTTCTACGGTTCCAGCGAGCCCCAGACGTGGGGCTTCAACGTGCAGCGAGTCATCGCGCGCAAGCTCGAGCAGAGCTTGTGGACCTCATGGTCCCGGGATAATGAAGGACTGAACCGAATCAGTCGGGCGGGCGAGCTCACCGACCTGGAGCAGCTGCCGGCAACTGCGAGCTTCCAATTGAAGCCGTTCGTCTTGGGCCAGGCCGGCCAGAACTACAACAGCCGACCGGACGGTGACATCCTCTTTGATGGAAACGTGGGACTCGACGCCAAGTACACGATGGTCTCCGGTCTGGTCCTCGACCTCACCGTCAACACCGATTTCGCGCAGGTGGAGGCGGACGAAGAACAGATCGACCTCACACGATTCAGCCTCTTCTTCCCCGAGAAGCGTGAGTTCTTCCTGGAGAACGCTGGGATTTTCCAGTTCGGTACGGGCGGAGGCTTTAGGGCGCCAGACCTGCTGCTGTTCTTCTCGCGCCGCATCGGCATCGAGGACAACCTGATCGTGCCGATGATCGCCGGCGCGCGCATGTCCGGACGAACTGGAAAGCAGACGATCGGCTTCCTCAACGTTCTCACCGGCCGCGATGGGGATGCAGGCGCTCCGCTCACTAACTTCGCCGTCGGCCGGGTCAAGCGGGACATAGGTCGGCAGTCGTACCTGGGCGCTATCGCCACGGGCCGAGTCGAGGAGGGTGGGAGGAGGAACGTCACGGGCGGAATCGACTGGAACTTCTGGCTGACGCAGAACATGGCCCTCGAGGGCTTCGTCGCCGGAGGGCTTCGTTGCCGGCGTGGCAGAGAACCAACCAAGCTTCGAGGACTATGCCGCGCAGGTGAACCTTGACTATACGGGCGATGTGATCGGGTGGCGCGTGGGCCACTTCGACATAGGGCCCAACATGTTTCCCGGCATCGGTTTCGTGCGGCGAACCAACATCGGCGAGACATCCGGCAGTCTACGGGTCACGCCACGACCACAGGTTCTGGGCCTCAGGCTGATCGATATCCGAAACAGCTTCAACTACATCACCACCCAACGTTCGCGACAGGTTCTCGACAAGCGTTGGGAGATCAACATCTCGCCGGAATGGAATACCGGAGATGAGGTCCGCCTGGAGGCGAATTGGAACTCACAGACGCTTCTAGAGGACTTCGAACTTGAGGACGACATCATCGTACCTCCCGGACTCTACGAAGACTGGACCCTAAGCGGCGAGGTCTCATCGAGCCGCGCCCGCACGTTCTTCGGCGAGCTGGGCGGCGGTGGTGGTGGGTTCTGGGATGGGAACCGCTGGTTCATCGACGGGTCGGTAGCGTTCAACAGCCCGCACGTCGGGCTCGAGTTGGGCTACAACCACAACGACATCGATGTGCCTGCCGGCAGCTTCAAGACCGATCTGATACGCAGTCGCATCAAGTTGGCGTTGAACACGAAGTTGTTCGGCAACGCCCTCATACAGTACAACAGCCAGAGCGGCGCGTTTTCGGCCAACGTCCGCATCAACTTCATCTACCGTCCGGGCAG
>JBDHGH010000082.1:0-15047 GCA_039589995.1 Gemmatimonadota bacterium
GGAGACCCTCTTTCGCGTTACGACGGCCAGCGTTACCCGCTGGAGCGACCGAAGGGGCTCGCGCCACGGGCCCCGTGGCAGCAGCCGCGGCCGATCGGCGTACTCTTCGGCGGCTATCAGGGCGACGCTGGCATCGGGGCGCAGCGCGCGGTGTTGAAAGGCATCGTCCAGGACCGCTACGCTCGAACCATCCGTGCCAGCTCGTTCGATACCCGATAGACGATCCGGAGATGAATAAACGGGTGCGTCCGGGTTCAGGGCGCGGTGAACCTGGGTCTCGTCAGCGCCGTAACCGCGGAGAACGATTGCCGGGCGTTCGCCCATCCGGGCCAACCGATTCGCGAACCAGGCGGAAATCGGCGTCTTTCCCGTGCCGCCCACCGTGAGGTTTCCCACCACCAATGTCGGTATCGCTCCCGCCCTCGAGGCGAACAGGCGTCGATCGTATGCCCAACCTCGAACGGCGACCGCCATGCGAAAAGCGCCCTCCGCCGGCGTGAGAAGCGAAGACATGGCCCGATACCCGATACCGTTGGGGCCATCGGGCTGCCAAAGCCTGCGTAAGAACTCGCTCAACCGTCCACCTGGGCCTTGAGGTCACCGAGCTGCTTTTCGATCGCGCTCGCTTGCGCCTCCAATTCACCTACGGAGCACTCTCTCGGGATGTACTCAGGTTCACCGATGGCGACGCGCACGGTGCCAAAAGGCTTCGGAATCAGGAAGCGATCCCAGCCCTCTATCCACCATGCCCGCTCGGTGCCAGCCAATACCGGTATGATCGGCGCCCCGGTAATCCGTGCAACCTGTAGCGCTCCCGGCTTCAGTACCTCGCGTGGTCCCTGAGGGCCGTCTGGAGTTATCGCCAGCGAACTTCCGTTTCTCACCTTTCGCACCAAGTCACGCAGCGCGGGGTAGCCACCATGAGTGCTCGACCCTCTCACCGCTTCGTAACCGAGCTTCCGACCGATGCGCGTCAGGTATTCCCCGTCTCGATGTTGGCTTACCAGCATCACCAGGCCGCGGCCTCTGTACAAGTACAGCAACGGCAGCAAGCGGCCGTGCCATGTGATGAAGACAACCGGCTCTCCGGCCTCCCAAACTGACTGATGCGGCCCACCCTGAACTTCAAACTTCAGGGTCGAATAGAGTGCACGGAACAGAATCGAGCCCAGCGATCCGGCCAACCCCAATCCAAAGCGATCGCGTGCCTTCACACCTTCCCGTCCAGTATCTCCGCGGCCATCTTGGCAACTCGTTTTGAGGCTCCCGGCTCACCAAGCTTCCCTTTGACGGTGTGAAGCGATTCCACCATCGATTTCCGCTCGGAAGAGTCGGGGTCCAGCAACGGCATCAGCGCGTCAGCGATTTCGGCGCTGTCCAGATGTTGCACAAACTCGGGCGCGATCCTCTCACCTGCCAGGAGATTCACCATCCCGATGCTGTCGACGCGAACCAGACGTCGGGCCAATAGATAACTCAACGGGTGAACGCGATACGCGATGACCAACGGAGTACCCGCAAGCGACGCCTGCACGGTGGTCGTTCCCGATTTCGTGAGCACCGCCGTGGACGCCCTCAGAACACGAACGGAATCGTCCACCACCCTGTAATCGCGGGCGGCTCGATAGTAGCGATCGGGAACGTGGGGTGCTCCGGACACCACGATCTGGACATCGGGGAGGCGACGCTGGACCTCGGCGGCGGCCTCGAGAAACGGCTCGAGCAGGCGAGCCACCTCCTGAGGCCGCGAACCCGGTAAGATGCCCAGAATTGGGCGTTTAGGGTCGGCTCCCAGGCCCGCAACGGCCTCTGAGGGCGTCTCCCAGCCCTCCACCCGGTCCAACAAAGGGTGACCCACGAAAACGGCCTCTACGCCGAAATTTCGCAGAAACGGCTCCTCCTGTGGAAACACCACGGCCACACGCTCGGCATTGTCGGCCAGGGTCACAGCCCGCTCCTGCCTCCAGGCCCAGAGTTGGGGAGCGATGTAGTACAGGACCGGGATTCCGGCCTGGTGCGCCTGGTGCATCAATCGAAGGTTGAATCCGGGATAGTCGATGGGGATGACGAGGTCGGGGCGCCTTTCCTCGAGAATACGGACCACGCTTCGTCGAAGGGACAGAAAGAAAGGTAGGCGCGATACGATCTCGACGAACCCCATGACAACCAGACTGTCGAAGTCGACGATGGGAGCCACGCCGGCTTCCTTCATACGGGGCCCCGCGAGCCCAAAGAATTCGGCATCGGGATAGAGTCTACGGAGCTCGACCGTCAAGGCCGCGCCGTGTAGATCCCCCGATGCCTCGCCCGCCGATAGAAAGATGCGGGGCTTAGACACGCGAGCTGAGATACCAAATGGCGATGATCACGGCGATCAGAAGAATCGTCAACGTCCGCGTGCGCATCCCGGTGCGTTCGCTGGATCCCTGCGACTTACGATCACGCCGTATTTGAATCAAAGACATGTTGTTGGTGCCTCTCGATTCGTTCCACAATGTCCAGAGCGATAGCCAGCGCCATGCGACCCTGTTCCGCCGTCACAGCAACCGGGCTTTCACGACGTACTGCCCTGGCGAACGATTGAAGTTCGAGACTTAGCGAGTCGGCTCCGTCACCGCGCAAAGCGATGTGCTCCACAAAATCGGCTAAGCTCGTCAGATCCCCGGCTGTCGGCGGTTCCGAGTTCTTGCGGCGATAGAACTCACCCGTCCCCTTTTGCAGATCGAGACTGACGTAGCCGCTCTCCTGAAAGAAACGGATCTTTCTCTGCCGCTGGATCGAGACGCGACTGGCTGTGATGTTTGCCACCCCACCGGCCCCGAATTCCAGTCGCGCGTTTGCGATATCGACACGACCGCTCAGGACAGACACCCCCACCGCACGAACGTCGGAGATCGAGCCGCGCAGCAGACTGAGGATGAGGTCGATGTCGTGGATCATGAGATCGAGCACAACAGGCACATCGGTGCCGCGTGCAACGAAGGGAGCCAAGCGATGGGACTCGACGAAGAGCGGGTTCTCCAAGTACGGCTCGCAAGCGCGCACGGCGCCATTGAATCGCTCGATGTGTCCCACCTGGATGATGCGGCTCTTCTCTTCGGCCAGGGCTATGAGCCGGTCCGCTTCGTCCGTCGTCGTGGTGATGGGTTTCTCGATGAGCAGATCGCACCCGTGTTCGAGTGCGACGACACCCACATCAAAGTGACTGCTGGTAGGGACGGCGATGGTGACCGCCTCGGCTTCCTGCAGAAGCTCGTCGAGCGCCGGGCGGGCTCGCGTGTCCAGTTCAGCGGCCACCGCCTGGGCGCGCCCGTTATCGATGTCATAGATCCCAACTAGCCGAGCCTCTGGAATTTCTTTCAGAAGCCGGGCGTGGTGGAAGCCCAAGCTCCCAACTCCCACGACTCCAACCTTGATTGGCTTCAAGGGACCGTCAGATCGAGACGCCTCGTTCGCTGTTCTCAATGAAGGCGATCAGGCGCTTCACTTCTTCGCACTGAACGCCTTGCGAACGCAATTCGGCGATCGCCATGCTCATGTTCAGGTCCGAAGAAAAGAGCAGGCGATAAGCTCGTTTAAGCTCCGACCGGACCTCCTTGGAGAATCCTCGACGCTCCAAGCCCACCGAATTGAGTCCGTACATCTTGAGGGGATTACCGGCCGCCCGCGTGTATGGGGCAACGTCCTTGGGAACACGGGACCCACCTCCGATGAACGAGTAGCTCCCGATTCTCACAAACTGATGGATCGCCGTCACGCCACCCACAGTGGCCCAGTCTTCGATGACAACGTGCCCACCCATTTGCACGCCGTTGGCGATGACCACGTGGTCGCCGATTCGCGCGTCGTGCGGAACGTGTGAGTAGGCCATCAGAAGACAACTGCTGCCCACCGCGGTGGAGCCCGACGCACGAGTTCCGCGATTGAGTGTAGCGAACTCGCGGATCGTCGTGCCATCGCCGACGATGAGGAGAGTGTCTTCACCCTCAAACTTGAGATCTTGGGGATCGGTTCCGAGCACCGCACCCTTGGCGATGAAGCAGTCGCGGCCAACGCGCGTGTCTTTTTCGATGTAGGCATGCGGACCGAGTTCGGTGCCGGGTCCGATCTTCACATTGGGACCCACCATCGCGTAGGGGCCGATCTTCACGCCCTCACCCAGCTCGGCGCCTGGATCGACAATCGCGGTCGGATGTATCAGTGATGCTGCTTCAGGCCCCTGCCCTGTCATCGTGGGCGTCGTCATCTGTCCACCACCTGTGCCTTGAGTTCTGCCTCTGCTACTACCTTGCCGTCCACTCGCCCGACCCCCTTCATCACGCACACCGGCCCTCGCTGCTTCACCATCTTCAATTCGAACACGAGTTGGTCGCCGGGAATGACCGGGCGTCTAAACTTCACTTTGTCCAACGACATGAAATATACGACTTTTTCTTCCGGATTCTCAAAACTGTCCATGAACAACAATCCGCCGACCTGAGCCATGGCTTCAATGATCAGGACGCCCGGCATGATCGGCATCCCCGGAAAATGGCCGACGAAGAAGGGCTCGTTGATTGTGACGTTCTTTATTCCAACGATCCGATCGCCCTTCTCGTACTCTACAACGCGATCGACCAGCAGAAACGGATATCGATGCGGCAGGATGTGGAAGATCTGATCGATATCCACCCGCCGAGCCGCGTTCTTCTTCCTCACGTTCTCGGCGATAGCCCGCACCAGGGCGATGTTCCCGTGATGACCCGGCCGTTCCGCGACGATATGTGCTTTGATTCGCTGTCCCAGCAGCGCCAGGTCGCCGACCAGGTCCAGGATCTTGTGGCGCGCGAACTCATCCGAGTACCTGAGTTCTACACCCTCGAAGAGACCGTCCTCGGTCAGGACAATCGTGTTGCTCGTGTCCGCACCCTGCGCCAAGCCCATAGCCCGCAGTCTCTCGGCATCTTCATAAAATCCGAAGGTCCGTGCCGGTGCAATCTCCTTACAGAATAGATCGGGCCTTATCTCGTAGGAGGCGTGCTGACGCCGGATGAGGGGATGATCGAATTCGATTGAGCTGGAGATCACATAGCGATCATCCGGGACCACAGTGTAACGCGACGCGCCTTCGACGACGGATAACGCAGTCTCGCACTCCCAGACCGCCGCATCGGAATCCTGTTCTTCGATCCCGGCCCCCAACATAAGTTCGCTAAACGCGGCAGCGCAGCCGTCGGCGGCCGGTGGTTCCTCGTTGTTCAACTCGACGGTCACGTTGTCGATGCCCAACGACGATATCGCAGCCAGAAGGTGCTCGATGGTGCGAAATCGAACGCCGTCCTGTTCCAAGACGGTACCACGGTCCGTTTCGACTACGTGCGCGACGTCGGCAGGGACCTCGGGCGCTCCGTCCAGGTCCATCCGCCGGAAGATGATTCCCTGATCCGCCGCGCCGGGGTGCAAAACCATATGCGCTTCCGTCGCCGAGTGGAGGCCCTTGCCGCCAACTTCGACCGATCCCGACAGTGTCTTTTGCTTGGACTCCAACACTCCTCCTCGCTGCTCTCCTGCAACCGTTTGGCGGCTCAGGTGTCTTCTTCGAGTTTCTTTTCTATCGCTCGCACCCGGCGAACCAGCTCGGGTAGCTTCAAAAACGACGCGTTCGCACGCATCACCTGCGTTCGTGGTCGAGCGGGGTATCCAAACCAGGTTTCGCCCGGGGGAATATCGTGACTCACCCCTGCTTGCGCAGCGACGCGTGCGCCATCTCCGATAGTCAGATGCCCGATGATTCCCACCTGACCGGCGAGGGCGACGCCGTCGCCGACCGTCGTGCTACCGGCTATGCCGACCTGGGCCACGATGATGCACCCACGCCCGACGCGAACGTTGTGCGCGATGTGCACCAGATTATCGATCTTGCTTCCGGCCCCGATGCGAGTTTCGCCTACGGACCCACGGTCGATACACGTATTCGCGCCGATCTCGACGTCGTCTTCGATCACACAGAGTCCCACCTGGGGGACCTTGCGATGCTGGTTCTCATGAAGAACGTAGCCGAACCCGTCGACCCCAATGCAGGCTCCGCTATGGATGATGCACCGATCGCCCACGACCGTATCCGCGTAGAGGCAGACGTGATCCTTGAGTTCGGTTTCCGATCCGACGACACACCTCTCCTGCACGACGCTGTGGGCGCCGATTCGTACTCCATCGCCCAGCCTGGCGCATGCGCCGACCACGGCGTATGGCCCGATGCTAACGTCTGAGCCGAATTCGGCGCCGGGGTCGAGCGAGGCGGTGGGATGGACCTCTGCAATCCGCGGCCTCTCCGGGTAAAGGAGTGGCAACGTCTTGGCCAAGGCGATGTGCGCATCGTCGACCCAGAGGAGGGCGGCCTCGGGGCGTTCTTCGATCTCTCCCAGACCGCGACCCACGATCACAGCCGTCGCCCGGGTGGACGCCACCTGCGGCAAATACTTGCGGGTGGCCAAGAAACTGACATCGCCTGCGGCAGCGGTGTCCAGAGGCGCTGCGCCCGTCAATAGCGCGTCTGGGTCCCCAATCAGTTCAGCCTCGATATGTTGGGCCAACTGCCCTACGGTAAGGCTCGGCATCCTAACTCCCCCGGGTGTGTCCTGTTGACGGACACATAGAAAGAGCGCCCACGGTCCCCGTCAAGGCCGTGGGCGCGAACACATCACTACCCACTATCGAAATGTGGGTCAGTTCCCGGTGCCTCCTCCGGCACCGGCTTGTTGCTGGATCCGCTCGATCACGACGCCCGTGATGTCCAACGTAGTGTCGGCAGCGAGCAATGCACCGGCCGCCGCGTCGAAGATCATGGTGTAGTTCTCTTCCGCCCGGATGTCCCTGATCGTCAGCGTGATCATCTCGGTGATGGGCTGGATCAACTCCATGCGCCGCCGCTCGGCAACTTGCTGCAGATCAGCGGTTCGCTGCTGGTACTCCAGCGTCTTTTGCTGGATATCCGCCTGACGGCGCGTCCGCGCCTCTGGAGACAGCATGACCTGCTGTTGCTCGTACGCCGAGACCATTTCTCGAAGCGAGTCCTCCAAGACCTGGACCTCGCTCTGCCAGCGTGCCACCTCGCGGTCAAACGTGGCTTGTGCGTCGGCAGCACCGGGCGCCTGTTCGAGGACCACGTTGGAATTGACGTAGGCGAACTTCATATCGGTAGCCTGGGGCTGGTTGATGCCCTTGTATCCAAGCATCGCGAGAACCGATGCCACCAGTACTGCACTAGCTGAGTAACGCACTACAGTTGCTCCCCCTCTGTGGCTTTCCTAGCCCGTTCTAAAAGATCTGCCCGAACCGGAAGTGGAGTCTCCACCCCGGATCCGGTCGGCCCAATATGTCCCTGGAGTCCAGAGCGTAAGCATAATCGAGTCCCAGCGGGCCGACAGGTGTGACGATCGTCACTCCCATTCCTATACCCCGGTACATGTCGGTTGGATCGAATCCTACCGCCTTAGCCCAGACGTTGCCCGAATCGTAGAAAACGTTGACGTAGAATGTGCCACCCATGTTCAATCCCACTGTCGTGTAGAGCGCGAAGTACGATTCGCCGACGCGGTCAAGTTGGCTGAAACCGGGCGTCTCTCTTGGCACGTGGCCCTGCGGCGTAATCGTCAATTCCTCGTAACCGCGCAGCGGGGGTCCGTATTGTACACCGCCCATGAAGAAGCGTTCGAGGTAGAAGGGATTATTGCCAACAATGGTGCCTCCCTGAAGGCTCACGCCCAAAGCCAACTGGAACGGTGTCTGGGTCGGATCGTTCCTCAGCGTAGCGATCGGAGTGAACCACGAGCTTTCGAACGTGATCTTGCGGTAGTCACCGTCACCGCCCAGGGGGCCTCCCGTGAAGCCGACCCCGACCATGTTGCGGCTGCCGCTGGTCGGGAACATCGGGTGGTTGCGGGTGTCGCGCGTGAGGCGGACGTCGACGGTGCTGCGCGTGCCCACGTTCAACAGTTGGCGCTGGACCAGGTCGAGATCGTCCTCGTTAGAGTCGTATTCGTCGCGGAACAGCGAGTAGCCGATCGAAACACGCGTCCAACGCGCGTTGAACAAAGGCATACCGAAGACGATGCTGCCACCCGTCTGTCTCCGCCGACCCAGCCCAACGAAGTTGTAGCGGTCGCGCGAACTACGAAGGCTAATCCCCAGCGAGTTTCGAGTTCCGAGTATCGCGGGGTCTGTATAGCCGATTTCGATGTCGTTGGTCCTGGATCCGAAAACCCAACGGAAGCGCCCGACCTTCGCCTGACCGAAGAGGTTGGGCTGCTCGTAACCGATGAATCCCGCCATGCCCGACGAAGGTGACAGCGAAGCGCCGAAGTTGATGTTCCCTGTCTGTTTCTCTTTGACCTTGAAGGTGACGTTGATATCGCCGGTTTCGGGCTCGGGTCGCATGTCCAGCGCTTCCTGCGGAGGAAGCGCCTCGAAGAAGCCGAGCCCCTGAACCGTTTGGTAGCTGGCAATCAACCGATCGTCGCCGTAGACATCTCCCGGAAGCAAGGTCAAGCGATCGCGAATCACGCGCTCGTGCGTGGTCGTGTTACCCGCGATGTTCACGAGATTGACGTTTGCCTGCTCGTTCTCCGTAATACGCCACTTCAGCAGCACTCTCGGTAGCCCGTCTTCGCCGTCGGGCAAGCGTTCGACGAGCGGTTCGATTTCCGAGTAGAGAAAGCCAGAGTTACGATACAGCTGGGTGATCTTGTCCGTGGCCTCTTGCCAGGCGTGCGTGTTGAACACCGGGTCTTGCCCCAGAGTGCCGCCGCCACCACCTCCGATGAGGGGAAGGCGCGACAGCAACGACCGACTCCCGCCCGGCTGGTACCGCGCCTCGAGGACCGGCGTCGGAAAGTACTCGTTCCCCTCGATCTCGAAACCGGCCACAAACCACTGCCGACCTTCCTCTACGGTGATGACCAGGATGGTCTTGCCCGTATTGGGATCGACGATCATCGAATCGCCGAGCACCTGAAAATCGAGATAACCCCGGGAGCCATAGTACTCGACCAGGTCGATTTGCAGGTCCTTCTCGTATTCTTCCTCTCGAAACTCGCCGCTGTCCCACCACCAGAAGCCCTCGGGCTGAACGTCCATCGCACCGATAAGTTGATAATCGGTCATCGCCTCGTTCCCTCGGAACTCGACGCCCGCCACGACGAGGCGGCGCCCCTCATCGACGACGAATATGAAGCGATACTCCCCCGGTATGTCGGTGGGGACCAGCGAGGTATCGATTTGCGCCCGCACCCAACCCTTTTTCGACAATTCGGAGCGGATCTGGTACTCGGCTTCGAAGATGCGGGAAGGATCGAGTGGTGTATTCGATGCCAGGCCAACGGTGTCCCGGATAGACCCGCTACTGGTGTTCAGAAGACCCTCGAATCGATAACTGACGATCAACGGTCGTTCGATGACTTCGACCAACATCGTGACGCCGCCAACATCGTTGTCGATCGCGTAGATCTGGATATCGTCGTACTGACCCGTAGCGAACAGGCGATGGATGCCGCGCTGCACGTTAGTGATCGAGACGATATCGCCCGGACGAACGCCAAGATCGGAGAGGACCACAGGGGTCGCCTGTCGGAGATTGCCTTCTACATGGATGGAATCGACGCGGACGGTTCTATCGACTGCCTGGTCTTGGGCAGATAGAGGTGCGGCCCTCGCGAACAGGGCTGCGAGGGCCGTTAGCAGCAGTAGGCGGGGTGCTAGCCTCACGTCGGGAACGATGAAGACGAAAGTACCCTGAACTCCAAACGCTCACCGTCACTGGCGACATCGACTTCGATCACATCGCCGGGGGCAAGTTCGGCCATCAGGATCTTCTCGGAGAGCGGATCCTCGACGTAGCGCTGGATGGCACGCTTGAGAGGCCGCGCCCCGTACGTCGCGTCGAAGCCATGCTCGACAAGAAACTCCCCTGCCGACTCGGTGAGCTGGAGCTTCAGCGTCTCTTCCTCCAGCCTGGCGCGTACTTCGCGCATGAGTACATCTACGATCTCTCTAATGTGGTCACGATCGAGCGGGTGGAAGACGATGACTTCGTCCAGCCTGTTGAGGAATTCCGGATTGAACACCTTCTGGATCTCGTCTTTGACTCGCCCAGCCATGTCCATGTAACTGGTCTCAGCATCCTGCGTGTGAAAGCCGACGCCGCCGCCTTTGACGATGTCGCGCGCTCCCACGTTGGAGGTCATGATCAAAATCGTATTCTTGAAGTCGATGACGCGACCGTAGTTGTCGGTGATCCGTCCATCATCGAGAATCTGCAACAAGATGTTGAAGACATCCGGATGCGCTTTCTCGATCTCGTCGAAAAGGACCACACTGTAGGGCTTGTGCCTTACGGCTTTGGTCAGTGCTCCGCTGTCCTCGTAGCCCACGTAGCCCGGAGGCGCCCCGATCAGCCGACTGACGGAGAACTTCTCCATGTACTCCGACATATCGACACGGATCAAAGCGTTCTCGTCAGCGAACAGGAAGCGAGCCAACGCACGCGCCAGTTCGGTCTTTCCGACGCCGGTGGGACCGCTGAAGATGAACGAGCCGATGGGTCGGTTCGGGTCCTTCAGGCCGGCGCGGCTGCGCCGAATCGCTCGACTGATTCCCTCGATCGCCTCGTCCTGACCGACGACATGCTGGTGCAGTTCCTCCTCCATTCGCAGCAGTCGGTCGGTCTCGCCTTCCTGCAGTCTCGTCACCGGTATTCCGGTCCAGCGAGAGACGATGAAGGCCACGTCTTCCTCGGTGATACTGGGACGGAACGTCCGACGCTCCTCTTCCCATTCCTCCTTGCGTCGGCGAACGTCGGACTGCAGCTCGCGCTCCCTGTCGCGCAACTCTGCCGCTTTCTCGAAGTCCTGTTCCCGAATGGCGCCGTCCTTCAGCTCGCCGATTCGGTTGAGGTCCTCTTGAAGGTCGGCGACGTCGGGTGGCGGTACCTGAGTAGAAAGATGCACCCGTGCACATGCCTCATCGATCACGTCGATCGCCTTGTCCGGCAGATAGCGGTCCGTGATGTATCGCTCAGACAGTTTCGCCGCGGTCACAAGCGTGCCTTCCGGCAAGGCGACCTTATGGTGGTCCTCGTAGCGCTTCTTCAGACCTTCGAGAATGTCGATGGTCTCGTCTACCGTCGGAGGCTCGACCACGACGGTTTGGAACCGACGCTCGAGGGCACCGTCCTTCTCAATGTACTTTCGATACTCGTTCAGAGTGGAGGCGCCGATGCACTGGAGTTCCCCTCGTGCCAAAGCCGGCTTGAGCATGTTCGAAGCGTCGATCGCTCCCTCGGCCGCTCCTGCCCCGACCAGCGTGTGCACCTCGTCGATGAAGAGTATTACATCACGGTTCTGCGCGATCTCGTTCATGACGGCTTTTAGCCGCTCCTCGAACTGACCGCGATACTTCGTTCCCGCGATCACCGCCGCCATGTCCAACGCGAGTACGCGGTGCCCTTTCAGGCTGTCCGCCACGTCGCCACGCGCTATCAACTGTGCGAGGCCTTCGACGATCGCCGTCTTGCCCACGCCGGGCTCGCCGATCAGAACCGGATTGTTCTTCTTGCGCCGGGAGAGAATCTCCATCACACGCTCGATCTCGGTCTCGCGTCCGATGGTCGGATCGAGTTCTCCGGCCCGTGCCAGTTCGGTGAGGTCCCGGCAGAAGTGATCCAGCGCCGGGGTTTTGGACTTCTTCTCGCCCTTTGGCGTTGCTCCCGCGACGGGCTGTTCCGGGCTCGGCATCTCGGTGCCCAGCAGTTTGAGCGTCTGCTCCCGAGCCTGTTCCAGAGTCACGCCCAGCGACTCCAGCACCTGGGCAGCGACGCCCTTCTCTTCCCGTAGCAAGCCTAGCAGCAAGTGCTCCGTCCCCACATAGCTGTGGCTCATCTCACGGGCCTCGGCCACCGCAAACTCGAGGACCTTTTTAGCGCGCGAGGTATACGGGAGCTCGCCCATCGTCGCCCCCGCCTTGCCTTTACGGACTTGCTCCTCGGTACGCTCCTGCACCTGATCCAGGTCAACACTCAGGTTCATCAGCACCGCGGCAGCCACACCCTCGCCCTCGCGAATCAGCCCGAGCAGAATATGCTCGGTGCCGACGTAATCGTGCTGCAGGCGAACGGCCTCTTCGCGTGCCATCGCCAGGACTTTTCGTACCCGATCGGTGAAATTGTAATTCATCACACCCTCGTCACCCCGGGATCAACGCCACCCCAACTCGAATAATCTATACCCCCGCGGACGGTTCCGCCTCCGTGAGGGCCATACGCACGTAATTTGCACGCTGAATGTCAAGCTCGCTGGTCGTGAGCGACCCATCGCGAGCCTCCTCCAGATGCGCGTTCTGTGCGAAGACCATTGTCCTGTTCAGCACATATACACTGGGTCCTGAGAGAAGTTTCAGAGAAAGACCCAATCTCACGCCCGATAGCAGGTTCATCATCTCGTCGAAACCCAGGGCGCGGGCGTAGCGAAGCAGCCCATACGCACGCCAAACCTTGTCTTCGATTACGTTGGGTGCATCGCGCAGTAGAATCGACCGAGCCTGTAGCTCATAGTCGACCACCTGAGCCACGATCTTCTGCAGATGATCTATGAGATCTTCCTCGCTCTTGCCCAAGGTCGTCTGGTTCGAGACCTGGAACAGGTTTCCCACAACCTCAGAGCCTTCACCGTATAGACCGCGGAACGTCAAACCGACCTGAGAGATACCTTGAAGTACCTTGTTGATCTCCTTTGTCAGCACGAGGCCCGGCAGATGAATCAGCACCGACGCCCTCAGCCCAGTTCCGCAGTTGGTAGGGCACGACGTGAGATGCCCGAACTCGTGGTGAAACGCGTAGGGCAGTTCCGCCCCCAGCTCTTCATCGAGGGAATCCACCACTCGCCACGTCTGACGAGGATCGAAACCACTCATCAGGCTCTGCAGCCGAAGATGATCTTCTTCATTGACCATCAGACCCACAGGTTCGCGAGTCGAAGCGATCAGAGCTGCCGCAGACGGCACAGCCTCTTCGTTGAGCAACTCGCGGCTCACGAGATGTCGCTCTAGCAGAATCTTCTGCTGCCGCTCATCGAGCTGGTCAATCTCCACGATGACCCCGTCGGCCAAAGGGGTCGAGCGCTCGAGCACCTCGGTGACGGTCGAGAGGATAGCTGCGCGATCTGACGGCTTAGCGCGCACCGAGAAAGGATAGCCCTGCAGGTTTCTAGCAATACGGACGCGAGTCGACAGAACCACATCGTGGCTCGGCCCGCTGGCATTCAGCCAGCCCAACCCGAAGTCCGGCATCGATTCCAAATCAAAGTGAATCATACGTCGACGGCAGTCTCCAACTCTCGAATCTGATCACGGATTACCGCCGCGCGCTCGAAATCCTCGGCCTCTACGGCGCGCTGCAGTTTGCGCCTCAGACCGGTGAGGCGCGCGCTTCGATCCGCTTGTGTCGAGGCCGGCGGTACGTACACCTTGCCCAAGTGATGAGTCGATCCGTGGATGCGTCGCAAAATCGCCCGCAGTTGCGTCTCGTAGATCGAGTAGCAGTGCGGACAGCCGAGGCGGCCGCTCTGCCTGAAGTCGTCCACCGTCGTGTGGCAGTAGCTACACGGCCCCGCGATCGTCGCTTCCTCGTCCGACATCGCCGCCTGACCCATCTGAGCCAGGAAAGCATCGAGCGGCAACTTCTTGGCCGGTTCGTCCCAGCCTTTCTCGGCCGCACACGCCGGGCAGAGATGTACCGTGGCCATTTCGTTCTCGACGATTTGGGTCAGGTGCACCTCAGCTTCGTTTTTTCCGCAATTGTCGCAAAGCATTACGGAACCACCTCGTGCTCCGACATCGTTAGCGATACGGGGTTCAACACCCCGTCCTGCAACCAGAGAGTGCGGTCGGCGCGGCGAGCCAACTCCCGATTGTGAGTGACGAGAACCACCGCGAAGTCGCGTTCGTCTCGCAACCGGAAGAAGAGATCGTGGAGCCCCGCCGCGGTCTGGTTGTCCAGATTGCCGGAGGGCTCGTCGGCCAGGAGGACCAGGGGGTCGCAGACCAGCGCCCGAGCCACCGCGACGCGCTGCCTTTCCCCACCCGATAGCTGCGGGGGTTTGTGGCCTCCCCGCTGCTTCAACCCAACCTCCCGGAGCAGATCTTTAGCCCGGGCCCGAGCCTGCTCGCCCTCGGTATCACCAATCAACAAGGGCATCATAATATTCTCAAGCGCACTGAACTCCCGCAACAGGTGATGAAACTGGAAAACGAAGCCCAGCTTGAGGTTACGGATCTCGGCCAGCTTCCGATCGTCCAGCCCCGAGAACCGCTGGCCTTCGAGGCTCACGTCGCCCTTGGAGGGGCGATCCAGCCCCCCGAGCAAATGCAGCAGCGTGCTCTTCCCCGAACCGCTGGCCCCTATGATCGCAACAACTTCACCCAACCGCAGTTCCAGGTTGACGCCCTTGAGTATCGGAAGTTCGGACCCGTCGCTATCGGTGAAGGACCGGTAAAGGTCTCGACACGCCAGCACCGCGCGAGAGTCCCTCGCGGGGCTATTCATGTCGTATCGCTTCGACGGGCGTGAGGCGGGCCGCTTGCCTCGACGGATAGATCGTGGCCGCGAACGAGATGACTATGCTGGCGACCACGATGATCGCGAGGTCGAGGGGTTTCAGCGTGATGGGGATACGGCTGATGATGTAAACATCCCCCGGTAACGTGAGGAGGCCGAAATAGTCGATCGCCCAACTCAGCGCCAAACCGCCGAGGAGTCCAAGAAACGTTCCCGCGATTCCAATGATGACCCCTTGGAGGATGAACACCTTGAGGACCCGCTTCGAGGTCAACCCCATCGAGCGGAGTATCCCGATTTCGCGCGTCTTGTCCGCCACGACCATGATCAGCGTCGAGACGATGTTGAATGCGGCGACCAGCACGATGAGGAGCAAGACGAGGCCCATCCCCATCTTCTCCAGCTTGAGAGCATTGAACAGCCCTTCGTTCATGCTCTTCCAGTCACGGAGCGTGTGGGGGTA
>JBDHGH010000083.1:0-14747 GCA_039589995.1 Gemmatimonadota bacterium
CGTCACCGGCGATCGCCGACGGCTGTTTGTTAATGCTGTTGTAGTTACCCCGCACGTAGACCGGCCAATCTGTCGAGACGGTCAAGGGATTCGGTAGCGCGGAACCGTTGGTGATACGTACAGCGGGATCGACGGTCGCATCCGGCACCTTATCCTTGGTCACGGGTTTGTAGTTGGCGATGTCGCTGGGCATCACGAAGTCGACATAAATGAGCTCTGCGGTGCGCTGTGAATTGCCAGCCGCCCATGTGGTCAGTTCGGCGATGTCGATGTTTAGGACGTCTTTCAGTTCGTTCTCGCGGCCGTCGTAAAAGTCGGACCACCGCCACGGGAAGATCTTGCACATATCCCCCAGACTGGGGACTTCTTTGCCCGCGGGCCGCTCTACTGTCATGTTGGGAAAAGGCTCCGTCTCTTCACTGCCTGCGCAGTTCTCGACCGTCGCTTGGTACCACACGACGTCACCGATGAGATCGTCGGCGAGCTGAGTATAGAGATCGGATTCGATCTCGACCTTGATCTTGAAGTCGACGGCGGGGTCCGGAAGCGTCACACTGAACTCGCAGCCGCTCATCGGCTTGGTCGTGACACTCCCGTTGTCGATTGTCAGGAGCGCCCGATTGTCGAAATCGCTGCAAACCAGAGCAGGGTGGCTGGCGCGAAATGCCACGGTTTGGTCTTCGCATACTATGCCGAGGGCAGAGATTACGATGTCACCAGTGAAATCGTCGGGAGGCGTTCCGGAGAAAGCCATTCCGCAAACTGCTCCCTTTGTACGGACATCTTCGAGGTCCACGGTGAGGTACAAGTCTGCGTTCCAAGCGAACTTCACCGCTCGCTCGGCATCGCCGTCGTCGCTCTGACGTGGCAAAACGAGCTCGTACGTCGGCACACCATCCGGTAGCGGCAAACGCAATGAATCGACGCCGAACGCGTCGGTCATTACACGGCAGTCGAGCTTCGCACAGCTTTCCGCCTTGAACGCTTCGTCACCGGCGTGGGTGCGGCTATCGAAGTCGAGCATCACCTCGTTGCCGCTAGCGTCATTGACGTACACACCATTGTATACGAGGTGGAAGTCCTTGCGATCGTGGAAGATCTTGTTGGGCGTGGTGACCAGGTCTCGGTACCAGGCGTTGTTGGAACTCAGGTAGATGTTCCCATTCGAGTGGACCCGGCCCACGAACTCCATGGGCGGTCCGTTCGTCGCCTCGAGGTCCTGCTCGAAGAACACACCGAACTGGAAGATCGGGATCGCCTGGGCCTTGGTCCGCAGGATCACCGCGGCCATGTCGCCCTGCGAGTTGGCGGCCCGCGAGTAGATGTCGACGTTCTGCGTCAACGCGTAAAGGCCGGCGTAGGGACCGTCGGTGACGGTCTCGACCGTGGCCTCGCCCATCTTCTTGACAGCGAAGCTGTCGAAGCTGATCGCCTCGAGGACCGGCGGCTTGAGGTTCGCGATCTCGTCGTCCGCGAGGTAGCCGTCCGACAGGGCGATCTTCAGTTGGGCGAGCGTTCCTTCGCCACCCGCTTCGGCGGCGTAGAAGACCCGCATGTCCTGATAGTCGCTGCCCGAAGCCCGCAGTGAGCTCATCGCGCCAGAAAGCGCGACGGTGGTCAGTACGGCAACCAGGGCCATCACCAACAGAGTGGCGATCAGAGCCAACCCACTGCGGTCCTCAACCCGTGAGCCGCGGAGTTTTCTCTTTAGGCCGTCGATTGTCTCAAGTACTCGCATATGTTCCATCACTTCTGCTAAGGATTTCACGTCCGGCGTCATGTTAGAGTTTGTTCTTCTCGTACCGCAGGTTACGCGGTGAGATCACCCACTCGTGCGTCGACCTGAGCAACTTGCCCTGGTTGACGCGTACGTCGGTGCGGTTGGCAACGAATACCGCTTTGATTCTAACGGCTACGATGTCGTCGTAGTCGTTGGAAGTATCACTGTCGTACGGGTCGGCTCGGTCCAGCTCGTCGCCATCCTGGAACATCAGCTTCACATCGAATTCCTCGACGCCGTATGCCAGAATGTCACCGTTAGGAGCACCGGTCGTGTTCAGGCCGACGGCCCGCCACAACCGTTTCTCGTCGTCCAGGTAATACAGGGTCGGCTGCAACTTCTGCACGTAGGTGCTGTAGCGGTCGAGCAGAAGATTGCCGGACAAACCGGCCGGTTGATGCAAGATCGTGTCGTGTGCCGTGAACGTGACGGCGATAGACGTGTCGTTCGTCGCGCTGACGCTCTCGACCAATAGAAGCCGGCGAGTATTCCCGACCTGAAGACGGGCCAGGTTGCCCTGCTCCAGCTCGAGGGGGGCGCTGGATTCTTTGATCACGTCGATGCAGTACGTCCCGCACGTGCCCCCCGGCGCCAGAGGGTTATCATTGCCTGCTGGCGGATCGATGTCGTGAGGGGGTGCCGGAGTGGGCACATACGGAACGTGCAAAACGACCAGCGTGTCACCGGTATCTCCGGGATATACGGCCACCGTCCCGAAGGTCGTGGAGCTCATGATCTCGATGCCGGCGGCCTGCACGTCGTGGCGCAGCGAGACTCCTAGGTAGCGAGAGTTCCGAGAGAGGTCCTCTCGGATGTCGCCGCTGCCCAGCGTTCGCATCTGGGCCATCAGGAAACCGACAGCCGCACCGAGAACGATGACGCCCACCGTCATCGCGATGAGCGCTTCGACCAGCGTGAAGCCGTCTCGTGCGGAAGGCACGGACCGGATAGCGGGATCGAAAATCATTTTCGGTCGTCTCCTTCGTATATGACCGTGACCAGCTTGATCGTGCCGGTGCGGCCCATGCCGTTCGGGTACTCGACCTTGACCGTCACACGCTTGGTGTAGGGCAACTCGGCTTCCGGAGCCACTTCCAGGCTGCGCGTGAAGCTGCCGTTCTGGTTGTCCATTCCGTCCGCGTTCACCTTTAGGGCGCTCTCGCTGGACAACGTTGACACACGCCGTGCCTTCACCTCTTCCAAGTAGGAGGCGGCGATCGCGGTGGCGGCCGAACGGACGGCGGAATCGGTATGAACGGCCAGGACCATCATGCCCGAACTGGAGAGCGCCGTTACTGCGACGCCCAGTAGCACCATAGCCACGATGGTGCTGATCAGGCCGAAGCCACGCTGCGATTTCAATGTTGCCTTAGACACGCTGCTTACCTCCACTTGCCGTCGCGGTAGTCCCAGGTGCGAAACGCGCCGGAGGCCGTCACCGTCACCGCGGACACGAACGACGGATCGCGTTCGTGCGTCACCACGATCACACCGCCGGTTCGGACGCCGTCAACCGGGCGAACCATCCCGCGTGCGTCGAACTCGACGTAATCGTTCTTGAACATGACCGGGTCGCTGATCGAGTTACCCATCGGCCCCGCCGTCGCTTTGCCAGAACCGAAGTCAATTCGCGTCTCCAGATCGGCGCCCGGAATCTTCCCCATGTTCCCGCGCGCCATGAATCGTGACGCCCGGGCCTCACCTTCGGTCTCCGAGATCTTCCCGCTTCGTTCCGGCGTGACGTCCTGGTAAGCCGCGTAGAAATCTCTCGATTCGTAGAAAGACACTCGAACCACGCGCTTGGAGGCGATGGCCCGCATCCGCGCTGATTCGAGATCCCTCATGATCTGGCGGGCTTGCTTGTGGACCTCCTGCTGCGGAGAGGTCCGCAGAGCCCGCGGAACCGTCACCGCCGCCATCACGCCTGCTAGCAGCATCACGATGATCATCTCGATCAGCGTGAAGCCCCGTCTGTTGTGGTGTCTGCTGTGCATCGTCAACTTCATCTCGGCAACCGTTAGTGTTATATATTACGCTTTTTCTAGGCGGGGGATGCCTCGCAGCAAGGACAGGTAGCATCCTTCGTACCCAACGGGGTGGCAACTAGTCAAATGATTTTATTTCAACGGCTTAGCCGATACATCGATGGCCGAGTGAACCCTTCAATGAGCATCGCTTCGGTCATTGTGACCGGGCCGACTGCCTGAGTTGGCCGAAAATGCGATCCCGAAGGCTGGAAGGGGAGCAGGAAAAGGGCAGTTCTGTGGGTGTCTGGGCGAGGGCTTAGGTGAGTCGAAACCTCCGGCGCGCCTGGCTAGGAGGCGGCGTCCGGCGGGCTGATACCTCGGGACGGAGGCTCGGAACCCTGCTGGTATGCTGCCCATACCCGGGCCCAGCTCTCCGCGAAGAGGAATATCACCAACATCCAGAATAGCCAACCGAGCTCAATCACAATTAGACTCCTGCGGGTGGACCCTCATGTATAAATACGAATTCCTGATAAGTGGTGTTTCGGCTTCTTGTTTGCCCTTCTATAGTGTTAGACGTATCAAGGGCCGAAATCGTTTACACGGCAGCCGAATGGCAAGGGGATATTCATGCGCCTTTCCAGCATGATCACCGCGGTGGATGCCCACGCCTGTGGAGAGCCCGGCAGGGTCATCACCGGGGGTGTGGTGGACGTCCCGGGTGGGACGATGTTCGAGAAGAAGGTCTACCTGGAAGAGCACGGCGATGGCCTGCGCAAGCTCATGCTTCGCGAGCCGCGTGGCTATCCGGCGCTATGCTGTAACGTGATCCTGTCGCCCACGCACCCGGACGCCGACGCCGGTTTCGTGATCATGGAGCAGACCGAGTACCCGCCCATGTCGGGCAGCAACACGATTTGTGTGGCCACGGTTCTTATCGAGACCGGTATGGTCCCCGTTCGGGAGCCGGTAACCGAACTGACTCTGGAAGCGCCCGCCGGGCTGATTCCCATCCGCGCGGAAGTATCAAACGGCAAGGTCACGAACGTGACGTTCGAGAACGTGCCGGCCTTCGCCGCCCACCTGGATGCGAAGCTCGATGTGCCGGAGCTCGGGGTCGTTACCGTCGATGTGGCGTACGGTGGGATGTTCTACGTGATCGCAGACGCCGACCAGTTCGGCCTGCAGCTGTTACCCGACGAAGGCGGGCGAATCGCGAAAGTCGGTGCGATGCTGACGGCGGCTGCGCGAGACCAGTTGCCCGCGGTTCATCCCGAGAACGCGGAAATCTCCGGCGTCTCGATCTCCCAACTGTCCGGTCCTCCCAGCCACCCCCAGGCGGCCCGCAAGAACGCCGTCACCGTGTCCACGGGGCAGGTTGACTGGGACCGTCCCGACACCTGGACTGGAGCACTGGATCGCTCGCCGTGCGGAACGGGAACGTGCGCGAAGATGGCGGCATTGCATGCCCGCGGCGAGCTGGAGGTCGGCGCAGATTTCCACCACGAGGGTATCCTCGGCACGATCTTCACGGGCCGCATCATCCGCGAAACCCAGCTGGGTGAGGTGCCGGCCGTGGTGACCACGCTGAGCGGTCGGGCCTGGATATCGGGAATTGCCCAGTACGTTTTGGACGCCGAGGACCCGTTCCCCGAGGGGTTTACGGTCGGCGATCTATGGGCCTGAAGTAGAACGCCGTGGCGCGGCCGGTGGCATTGTGTAGATTCGGTCGAGTTCCAGCCAATACGTGATAAGGAGATGAATGTGAGACGCACCACAATTCTGCCTACAGTCCTTCTGTTGGCCGTGTTCGCAGGGCCGCTTCCGGCCCAGACTCAGGATGCTTCGCTTCTTTCTCTGGAGCAGGTTTTCGCTTCGGGCGAGTTTTTTGGCGAACGGTTCGGACCGGCCCGCTGGCTGGCCGACGGCTCGGGCTACACGACGCTGGAGGGCTCGGTAGCGGTTCGAGGTGGCCAGGACATCGTGCGCTACGATCCCGAGTCCGGAGACCGCGAGGTCCTGGTCGCGGCGGCAGCGCTGGTGCCGGAGGGTCAGTCCGCACCGCTCCAGTTGTCGAACTACACGTGGTCGGAGGACGGTAAGAAGCTGTTGATCTTCACGAACACCCAGCGCGTCTGGCGCAACAACACGCGCGGCGACTACTGGGTGCTCGATCTCGAGAGCGGTAGCTTGCAGAAGTTGGGCGGCGACTTCGACGAATCCAGGCTGATGTTCGCCAAGTTCTCACCGGACGCCAGCCGTGTCGGTTACGTCTACTACAACAACATATATGTAGAGAACCTGGACGACGGGAAAATCACGCAGCTGACGACCGACGGATCCGACACCATCGTCAACGGCACGTCGGACTGGGTGAACGAAGAAGAATTCTTCTTGCGCGACTGCTTCCGCTGGAGCCCGGACGGCCGCTCCATCGCGTACTGGCAGTTCGACGTCGAGGGCGTGAACGAGTTCACGATGATCAACAACACGGACTCGCTCTACCCAAAGCTCACCACTTTTCAGTACCCCAAGGCGGGCGAGACGAATTCCGCCATTCGCGTCGGCGTGATCAGCGCCCGAGGCGGATCGACCACCTGGTTCAAGCTGGAGGGCGACCCACGCAATAACTACATCCCGCGGATGGAGTGGGCTGCCAACTCGAGCGAAGTCGTCATGCAGTACATGAATCGTCACCAGAACACCAATCAGGTCATGCTGGGCGATGCTGCGACCGGTGACGTGCGGACCGTGATCACCGAGACCGACGCGGCCTGGCTGGACGTCGTCGAAGACCTGCACTGGCTCGAGGATGGCGAGTCCTTTACCTGGGTGAGCGAGCGCGACGGCTGGCGCCACGTCTACATCGTACCGAGGTCGGGGCAGGGGATTCGCCTCGTCACGCCGGGCGAGTTCGATGTCGTCAGCATCCAGCGTATCGATGAGGTGGGTGGCTGGTTGTACTACATCGCGTCCCCTGAGAACCCGACTCAGCGCTTCCTCTATCGCCAGCGCATCAGTGGCAGCGGGGAACCCGAACGCTTGACACCGGAGGACGCGACGGGAACCCACAACTACCAGATTTCGGATGACGCGGGTTGGGCGATTCACACGTATTCCAGCTTCGGGGTGCCACCCACCACCGACCTGGTGAGGTTGCCCGACCACGAGTCGCTACGGACGCTTGTGGCAAACGATAGACTCAAGGCGCGCGTGGCCGAGCTAGAAAGAGGGCCCGCGGAGTTCTTCCGAGTGGATATCGGCGATGGCGTCGAGCTTGACGCCTACATGATGAAGCCGGCCGACTTCGACCCGGCGATGCAGTATCCCGTTCTGCTGTATGTGTACGGTGAGCCCTGGGGTCAGACGGTTCGCGACACCTGGTTCGGTCCGCAGTACATCTGGTACACGATGCTGACTCAGAAGGGTTACATCGTGATGAGCGTGGATAACCGGGGAACTCCATCGCCTCGCGGCCGCGACTGGCGCAAAGTCGTCTACCAAAAGATCGGCGATCTCACTTCGGCCGATCAGGCTGCGGCGATGCGGAAAGTCGAGGAGTGGCCCTACATCGATGCCGACCGCACCGCGATCTGGGGATGGAGCGGCGGCGGCTCGTCGACGTTGAACGGCATGTTCCGTCACCCCGACGTATACGAAGCGGGGATGGCGGTAGCGCCGGTTCCGGACGTTCGGTTGTACGACA
Organism: Gemmatimonadota bacterium; assembly: GCA_039589995.1. Taxonomy (GTDB): domain Bacteria; phylum Gemmatimonadota; class Gemmatimonadetes; order Palauibacterales; family KS3-K002; genus JBDHGH01. Next base: position 7,454 of record JBDHGH010000083.1, read on the forward strand.
CGATCTATCAGGAGCGCTACACGGGTCTACCGCAGGAAGATCCGGAGGTGTACAAGAACTCCTCACCGGTGAACTTTGCCGGTCAGCTGCAGGGTGACCTGTTGGTCGTCCACGGAACGGGCGACGACAACGTCCACTACCAGGGGACCGAGCTGCTGATCAATGCACTCATCGCATCGGGTAAGCAGTTCACCATGTTCGCCTACCCGAATCGCTCTCACGGTATTTACGAGGGCAGAGGGACGAGGCTCCACGTCTACACGCTGCTCACCGAATACTTGATGGACCACGTGCCTGCGGGCCCGCAGCCGCAGACGAAAGAGAAGACCGAGTAGCTGAGGCGAACGAAGCGCCCTTCCTCGCACGTTGCGGGGAAGGGCGCTTTTGCTTTGGTGCAATGGGCTCTGGTCAGAGACCCAACCAGGCCTTGCTCTGGTTCAGGCCGGCGCCGACGCGAGCGAAGAAACGCATCTGGTTCAACGCACTGCTGTTCGCTTCGGCTCCCCCTTCATCGATGGCGAGGACTCCCAGCGTGACTTCCACGCCGTGGAGCACCAACGTCCCGGCGGCGTTGGTATCCCAGCCGTCGTGCTCCAACGCGAGCCGGAACACCACGCCCGGCGATGCTACCGCGTCGAGCGCCGCGGCCGCGAAGATCCCGTGGGAGTATCCCTTGGTACTGTACTCGGGGTTCTCCACGAAAAACGTCCCATAACCCCAGCCCAGACTGAAGAGGAATCCCACGGGCGAACCCGCTGCCCGACGCGCAAAGGACCCGACTGCATAGGGCGTCGCTCGCTTCAAGTAGTTGTCGTATACGTTTGGGGACGTCTGATCGCCCTGTCGGCCGATGTCGTCCGAGGTCGGAATCAGGTTGAGGAATCCGGCCGAGAACGAAAGGCCGGACGGTCCTGGTTGAAGAATCTGGACCTTGGCCGGCACCCCGAAGTCCTTAGTGCTGTAGGCGGCCACGCCGATCTCCGCTCGCCCGCGCCAGCTGAAGACGGCCGACCCGCCCTCGTTTGCCGTTCGCGAGCCAGCGATCTGCGGGAACGATGCCCCGATGACCACGAACAGGTCCTGCTCGCCGGCAGCGATGAACGAATGCGGCGTCGTGATCATCCCCGAGCCATACAGCTCGGTGTTACCCGGGAAATAGGGCCGCTGCGACAACATCGCCTGGGCTAGCACCCGCTCCGTCAGTCCGGCAGCTTCGATGGTGACGTTCGTGGCTCCGTCCCGCTGGGGCCTCAAGACGATTCGTCCGCCAGTGGAATCGAACGCGACGCCCAGCGAGCGAACGATCCGATCGTCCTCGATCGTCGCCCGCAGTCCAGCGACCGAAGCTCGATTCCCGTATGCATCGATGGCATCGACGCGCAGGGTCACTTCGTCTTTCGACCCAAAGACCAGGTCCGTGCCCACCGCGGCTCCGTCCCTTGTGACCAGGAGGTCCACCGCGGGACCGGCGGTGACCTGGATGATGGTCTCGATGCGTTGGTCTTCGACGATGGCGACCACGCTGGCCGGTCTGACGGTGTTGCCGAGTTGCACGGTGACGCTGACCCGTCCGGCGGAATCCGTCGTGGCCACCGGCGGCTCGACCCGCGCGTTCGTTGCCGTGAAGACAACCTGCTGACCTCGGATGGGAAGTCCCGAAGCGTCCTGCACCTGAAGTGTCAGAGGGTTGGCCAGTGTCGACGCCACGGCACCCGACTGGCGTGCTCCCGATACCCAGCGCGTTTGGTCAACCGCCACGGCTCCCGCCATTACCGTGACGGGTATCGAAGCGAGCTCGTTCGGGCCCACGATGATATCGAGACGACCGCTCTCGCGTATCGACTGCAGGTTAAAGGCGAACGTCACCTCGCCGCGCTGATCCGTCGTCTGGGTCGCGTCTTCGAGGCCCATAGCGGGCGAGGACGGCTGCAGAACGACCTCCTGACCCGAGACGACGTTGCCGAATTCGTCCCGGACGACCACGGTCAACTGCTCTTCGCCAGCGTCGCCACGCGTGATCTGGATCTGCGCCGGTCGCACCTCGGCGCTGGCGACGGCGCTGGAAACGACGACCAGCAGAACGGACCGCCGGCCCTCCAGCTGCACGGGACCCGCCGGCGCGACGGTCAGCTGGTAGCTGCCCGGGACCGTCCCCGCGGGCATTCTGAAGATCGCGTTCCCGTCGGTATTCGAGAACGCGTGCGCGTCAGCTCCGCGACCACCGGGCAATTCGCCGCTGCCGCGCAGTGCGAGCTCGACGCCTTCCTGCGGTTGACCGCCTCGCGTAACCCGGACCACGACCGTCGCCACACCGCCGGCTCGAGCCGTCACGCGTGATTGCGAGGGTTCGACTTCCACCACGCGCTCTCGACTGCCGCAGGCCTCGATGGCCGACATGACCTCGTCGTTGGCACCGAGGCTGCGAAACTGGTCGCGATCGCGGGCCGTCGGCTCGAAGGCCAGGCAGTTGCGGTTGATGAGGGAGGCGATCTCGCTGTTCGAGAGCGCTCCGGTCGTCATGAGCCGCACGAGATCGGACTTGAGCAGCGGCTCCTGACCCTGCGCGGCCAGATTCGCAGCCGCTGCGAGGAGTACGAGGATCGCTGGGATGAGGGCCCGACGAAAGTGTCCGAGGGGGCGCCGCCTACGACGACCTACCGGATGATCATCGTCAGAGTCAGAGGGCTGGGCACCCAGATGCACGGAAATGGCGTTCGGCCTCTTGCACATCCGAGTAGAGGGCCTCGTCGCGTTCCGCGCGCGCTGGGTCGAGAGTTCCGGCTTTGGACCGACCATCCACATTGTACGCCGTCCACCCTTCGTCCACCTGCACCATCCCACGGGCGAGGTCTGTGCAGGTCATCTGCCGGTTGTCGAATAGCCGTGCACGCTCTCCGTAGCCGCTCACCGTCCTCGCCACTTCATCGGCGAGTTGATCTAAGCGTGCCAGCGCTGGGGTAGTCGAGGAAAGCGTCTGGGTCGATGAGACTGGAGTCACGGCCCGGTCGCCTCCCCATGGCACAAATTTCCACAACGCGACCCCGGCCGCAAGGATCACGGCGGCGACGGCAGCGAACCGCCTCACGCGGCGGAGAGAACCGCGTCGAGTGGGGTAGCGCTGCTGTCCGTTCGATTCGGCGTCGAACGCGTCGTCCAACTCGTCCGGCAGGATCACACGCGCCGCGGACACGTCATGATCATCGAAGCGCGCTTCGGGAAGAGCGATGGGCGTGACGACCGGTGCTTCGACGCGATGTTCGTCCGCCGCGTCCGTGCGGTATTTCTGCCAGCGGAAATACGGGTTCCTCACACCCTCCGCCAGCAACGACTGAGGCTCTAGCAGTTCGTAAAACGGTAGAACTGCCGCGCCGGTGGAGCCTCCGTTTCCGGGCCTGCAAACGACACCGACGGGCGATTCCGGGCCGGGCTCGAATACCATCGCCAGCTGCCAGGGATGAGGGAAATAGCGCAAGTGAGCGCTGACATCCGAGGCGGTGAGCACCAGGCCCTCTTCGGGGTGAGTGTGATACCAACCGATCAGGTGCTTGCGTTTGTTGTTCAGCTGCTCCTGCAAGCGTGGCCAGGCCAGCGTTATAGCCTGCAACGTGCGATCGCCGCGGATTGGATGGGGAGCGGACACTGTTCCGTCGGCGACGACGTACCGTGCGTTGGTCTCGGGACAGACGAACAAGTCGCCGAGGAGGAATCCGAGGCGTCCTTCTGTCGGTCGCGCGGCCACCTGCTGCGAGATCTCGCGTAGGGCGCCCAGCGTGATGAACCTCAGGAAGGCGCTGGCACGATGGGGTCCGGCTATTTGGTCGATCGGGTACCAGAACACCGAGCGATCGAGAGGGAGCGGCCTCTGTCGTTTGAAGGGATTCTCACCCACGGGATCCGCCAGACTTCCCAGGACGTCTTCCTGCGGGAGCGACTTGCTCTTGGAACTGCCCATATTTCTTGGAGACTATCCTGACTTCGATCCTTCGTCCGAAAAACGGACAGCCGAAGCGGGATGGCTGTCGAACCCCGCGCCAAGCGAGGATAAACGACACGATTGCACCTCTCGTGCCCTCACCTCGGCGATTGAGAGCCGCTGCAAATTGGTGTACGACAGCAAATTACAGCATCGCCCCTCGATTGGCGAGAGGTAGTGCATTTTGCTGTGGCGAATCGGCAACACCCCCTCGCATGGTGCGTGAGCGGGTTTTTGGCCCTATTCTCCAGGCGTAATCCTGGCTATCATCGCCGCCCGGCTGTGTGTGGCGACTTGGATCAAAGCGTGAGGGAGTCCGAAATGAGAGTCACCACAGTGACGTCTTTCCACCGAGTCCTGCCGGCACTTGCGCTGGCCGCGGTAGTAGCGGCTGGCCCATTCGAGTTCGCTTTCGCCCAGGCCGGAGTTTCGTCGACGATGCCTGTGGCGGTAACGGCGGGCCCCAATAGCGCGGTGGAGGTGTCGATCGCCATCGATCCCTCCAACCCCGATCACATCGTAGGTTCGGCGGTCGTGACGATCGGCGATCCGCGCGACCGCAAGGTCACGAACTTCACGTACGTGTCTTGGGACGCGGGAAAGAACTGGACATCGGTAGCCATGCCTAACCCGGACGGAAGGGTGCAGGGCGACGACGCCGTTGTCATCGATCATGACGGTCGCATCTATCGGACCTTCATCGCGTTCAGGCATCTGCGAAACCCGAACGGAGTCAATCCTGCCACGGGTATCCATCTCCTGGCGTCGGACGACGGCGGGCTCACCTACGGGCCGAGGGTGCAGCTGATCGATCACCTGAATTCCATCGTCCCGTTCGAAGACAAGCCGTACCCCGGAGTTGATCTGTCGGCGGACAGCCCCTACCGTGGGGCCGTCTATGTGGCGTGGACCCGTTTCACCCGTTACGGCTCTAGCTCACCCGACGACTCCTCGTTCATCTATATAGTCGCGTCCCACGATGGAGGGCGGACGTTTTCGCGGCCGCAGAGAATACCGGCGGCGGGCGGAGACGCCGTCGATAGCGACAGTACGGTAGAAGGCGCGGTACCGGCGGCGGGCCCCGATGGCACGGTCTACCTGTCGTGGAGCGGGCCGCGGGGTATCGAGTTCACACGGTCCTCCGACGGTGGTGTGTCGTGGGAGCCGGCGCGGACCATTCTGGATCAACCCGGCGGTTGGAACATCGCCATCGAAGGGCTCGGTCGGGCCAACGGTATGCCGGTGACCGCCACCGATATCTCGGACGGGCCGAACCGCGGCACCGTCTATGTCAACTGGGCCGACCTGCGCAACAACGACGGGCAGGACGGCGATGCCGACATATTCCTATCCCGCTCTATCGATGGCGGCGATACGTGGAGCGAGCCCTTGAGGATCAACCAGGACCCCGTGGGCAACGGCCGTGACCAATTCTTCACCTGGATGAGCGTGGACCCCGTGGACGGCTCGGTGAACGTCGTCTATTACGATAGAAGAGAGGGGGACGGTAGCGGCATTAACGTCTACCTGGCCCGTTCGACGGATGGCGGCCTGACGTTCAGCGAACAGAAGATCAGCCGGGTTGGTTTTCGGCCTAATCCCGGTCTGTTCTTCGGAGATTACAACGGGATTAGCGCCTACAACGGTCGGGTGGCGTGTATATGGACACGTTCCACGCCCGAGGCGAATGTTCTTAGGGCGTGGGTCGGGGAGTTTGGCGGGAAGTGACTGCTCACTCCTCGGCCTCAAGACGGAACTTGCTCAACGCCATGGGCTCCGCACTGGCATCCAACGGCCGCAGCCTAAACACATAAGAGTACTCCCGAACGGGTAAGGTATACTCCGGGTGCGTGCGCGCTCCCCACGACGTGTCGCCGCCGACACCCATCTGCTTCCAATCGAGGTTCAGCGTGACGAGGTCCCGCTTCTTCAAGTGGTAGGTGTGACGGTTCCTCTTCTCGAGGCCTTCATCGAAGTCGTCGATAGTGAAGTGGTGCGCGCTGATGCTGAGGAGCGGCATCCCGACGGCCAGCAGACCCACACCGTCCCCGTTCGTCAGGCCTACCCAACGCACGTCGGTCTTGTTGCCGTTCTCTTGCGGCCGGATGTAGGGGAAGTACTGCTCCGTCACCGTGCCCCCATATACATCGACCGCCGCGCTCGTCTTCCTGTCCCAGTAACTTTCGTGCGGCCCGCGCCCGTACCACTCGATTCGATCGAAGCTTCCGGGCAGCGTCATCGTCATACCGAAACGCGGTAGTTCGGGAAGAGCAGTGTCGCCGGGTACAAACGTGTTCCGGACGATGACGTCGCTGCTTCCGTAGACGGTGTACGTGGTGCGATACTCGGCGTCGCCCGCAGGTATCGTCGCCTGCACATCGATATGGACGACCCGATCGTTCAGTTGACGCGCCGTGACGCTCTCCACGGTTCGCTCGGAGCCAGCCGTTCGCCAGACTCGATGTCGTTTCTGCATGTCGTTGCCGAAGTCGTTGTCCGTCGGCGCTCGCCAGAAGTTCGGTGCCAGGCCGGTGCGAACGAGCTCGGTGCCGTCGAATTCGAAAGACGTGATGACGCCGGTGGTGCGGTCCACCGCGACGGCGAACCTATCGCCTTCAACGCGGAAAGCGTCTTCCGAGGTTTCCAAGGCCAAGTGGGGGAGGCCGGCGATATCGACTAGAGGTCCCGGTGCCGAGATCGGAAGTTCGAACTGATCCCAGGCGACGCGGTGTCCGGCCGGCACCATCGGTTCCGATTCCTGGGTCAACCACTCGACGTTGAGGAAGTATTCCACCCCGGGTGCCGGGCTCAGTCGCGGCAACGGCAAGCTAAGGCGCATCGAGTCGTGGGGAGCCAGCTCTAAGTCGATCACGCGTCCTCCATCGATGGTCTCGCCGTCGGCGGTGACGGTCCATCGCATCGCGTACTTAGCCAGGTCTGTGAAGTCGTACTTGTTGGCCACTTCGATCGTGCCGGTGCTCAAGTCGATCGGCTTGGTCTTGATGTACTGGTAGACCTTGCGCACCTCCCAGAAGTGCGGGTTCGCTTGGCGGTCGGGGGAGACGAGGCCGTTGGCGAGGAAGTTCCTGTCGGTGGGGATGTCGGAAGGGCCAAAGTCGCCGCCGTAAGCCCAATACTCCTCGCCCTCATCCGTCACTGCAAAGAGGCCCTGGTCCACCCAGTCCCAGATGAATCCGCCTTGCAGCTGCGGGTGCGCATCGATCACGTCCCAGTAGTCCTGTAAATTGCCGACGCTGTTCCCCATGGCGTGCGCGTACTCGCACATGATGAGCGGCCGGTCGTGCTCTTCGCTGACGTATT
>JBDHGH010000084.1:0-14678 GCA_039589995.1 Gemmatimonadota bacterium
AGTGCGTCAGGTTCCAGATCGGGCCATGCTCGGCGGGAACGGTGAAGACCTCGCCTCGGGCTTGGAAGACCGCGCGTTTACCTGAGGGCGAGACATTCGCGCTTTGGATCATGTTGCCGACGTTCTCAGCGTGAGGTCGAAGGCTGGCAAGATCGGTCACGACCGTTACATCGACCTCGCTCAACTGCTCGTTGGATAAGCTCATTAGGTAGAGCCGCCCGCCGGCTTGGAAAACGATGTCGGAGGGTCCGATGGCCGGAAAGCTGACGTCGTAATCCGTGAACTGCGTAACCTGACGCATGGCCCCACCGTCCATGTCCAACGCCCAGATATTGTAGCGCTGTAACGGCCCACGGTCCGAAAGGAAGTACACGGTATTGCCTTGCCACATCGGCTGTGCGTCGTTGGCCTCGTCGTCGGTGAGGTTCGTGGCGTCCATGCTCCGCAAATCAAACAGCCAGATGTCGGGCGCCATGCCCCCGCGGTATCGCTTCCACGTTCGGAAGCCCCGGTCTTTCGGCGTGTACACCAAGCGGCGGCCATCGGGCGACAGAGCACCGAATTCACCGTAGGGTACAGGCAGCTTATCGGGCAACCCTCCATCCGCCGCCACCAGATAGAGCTGGTTGAACCTCTGTACGCCGCTCTCGCGGCCAGAGGCGAACATCACCTGGCTGCCGTCGGGGGACCAATCGATCATTCGGTCGGTGCTGGGGTGATGTGTGATCCTCTTTGGATCTCCGCCCATGGCCGGGACGACGTAAACATCGGTGTTGCCATCGTAGTTGCCGCTGAAGGCTATGCGCGAACCATCGGGCGAAAAGCGTGGGAATAGTTCTTCGCCGCGCGGCGAGCTCAGGCGCTCGGCCGAACCGCCGGTCTTCTCGACCACCCATATGTCGCCGGCGTAAACGAACGTGATGTGGGTCTCCGAAACGTCTGGAAACCGAAACATGCGGGCATCCACCTGGGCCTGCGCGGTCGGTGTCGCCAAAAGCACCACGGCTACTGCAGCTAGCACGCGCTTCATCGTGACTTGCTCCAATCTGAGATATTTGGATCCGATCGAATGACGATTGATATGAGCACCCTCAATTCCACTACGTCGAGAGGCGTCAAATGTGTCATTGCTCCGGACGGCCAACAATCCCCTTAGAGGGTCTGTGTTTGACCGTGTTTCTACCTCTCTGCATATTCGCCATCGCTCAACAAACCATCGAGGTGACATGGAGACACCCACGAGGACCACGGCAATCGTTCGAGGAGTCCCCGACACGTTTCATTTGGCGATCCGGCCTGAAGGCTCGGCTCAGCCGATCGACGTCCGTTTGGCAACGAGACAGCACGAGTCATACTGCTACTCCCTGTCTTCAATGGGTCTGGAATTGGCACGAATCGATGCAGACGACCGGTATCCCGATTGCCTCTATGTCGAGGACACGGCGATTGTCGTGGGCGACAAAGCCTTCATCGCCCCCATGGCGGCTGAGTCGCGACGGGGAGAGTCGAATGCCGTGGAAGCTAAGCTTCGCGAGTTCAAATGCGTCCAACATCTCACGCCACCGGCCACGCTCGACGGTGGCGACGTACTTCAAGTCGACCGGCGCCTGTACGTGGGTCTCTCACGACGAACAAATGCACACGCCATCGATCAACTTCGCACGGCATTGGAACCAGAGAAGTACGAGGTAGTCCCGGTTAGAGTGCAAGACATCCTCCACCTCAAGTCGGCTTGCACCTATCTGGGAGAGAGCACCGTTGTTATGCTGGCCGGCCATTTGGACGAGCAACCGTTCGCAGGTTTACGGAAGATCCCGGTACAGCCGACCGAGGCCCACGCAGCCAACTGCCTAGCCCTGAACGGTCTGGTATTGATACCGGCGGGAGCACCGGAGACGAGAGCGAGGATCGAGGAAATGGGATTCGAGACCGAGGAGATCGATATTTCAGAATCGCGGAAGGCCGCGGGCGGATTGACCTGCTCTTCTATCGTCTTTTGATCGGGCTTCCGACGAATCAGCGGTTTCGCTTGAATCGGCCGCCACTGGGACCTAATCTGTGAGCTCGACCGTTCTGTACATCACCTCTCGCGGCGGATCCAACCGAAACCACCTCTCAAAGCTAGCCGCGGCCTGCTCGACCAACACTCGACGTCCGTCCTCTGCTCTCATTCCGGCCTCGCGGGCGGCTCGAACCAGGGGCGTCCCATCGTGACCGTACACCAGATCGAGCAGCGCCTTCGAATCCAGCGATCGCGGGATAACGGGCAACGGGTCGCTTGGCGCCAGCCCGAGAGACGTCGCATTCACCACGAGATCGTAACACCCGGATTCTAATTCGTTTAGGTCCACAGCCTGTATTGGCACGGCGCCCCCGAGTTCGTCCGCCAACGATACAGCGCTAGACAGCGTCCGGTTGGCGATGTCCAGGCCTTCCACCTTCGCTCTCCCGCACGCGTAGGCAACCGCCCTGGCCGCTCCTCCCGCGCCCAGCAGTAGGACCCGCTTGTCGACCAGGCCCGACCCCAGCAGCGCCTCAGCCGCGCCCTGGAACGCTTCAACATCGGTATTGTCCCCGCACAGGCCTCGGTCTTCTTCCCACCAAAAGACGTTGCAGGCACCGGTCGAGGTGACGGTCTCGGAGGGATGATCGAGCGAATCCGCTGCGAGAGTCTTGTACGGTACCGTGACGTTGCCACCGCCGCCCAACCGCGACACCGATCGCATCAGCGACTCGACCAACTCCTCCCAGGCGAGCAAACCAACGTACACCGCATCGAGATCGAGTTCACGCATGGCCGCGTTCTGCAACGCCGGCGATAGAGAATGCTTCACGGGATCGCCGAGAAGAACGTACAGGCGATCGAGCGGGCGCGGATGATGGGTCACGGCGAAAGGATTGCCTCGAGGCGAGTCAGTAGCGCTCCGACCGCTTCGGAGATTCGCTCGTACACCTCAACGTACTCCTCGGGCGGCCCACCCAGTGGATCGCGGATCGCTTCGCCCGAGCCGCTCCCTTCCATGAAATCAGTGACGAGCGAAACCTTCTCCTCACCGCCCATCGCCTCTACTGCGGCAACGTGGTTAGCCGTCATACCGAGTATGATGTCAGCGTTCTCGATCAAATCGTAGGTAAGCGGCTGCGATCGGTGACCGGAAAGATCGAGCCCAGATAGCTCGGCTGCGTAGAGCGAACCTTCCGACGCAGGTGCCCCCCACACCGCCGACGTTCCGGCCGAGTCCACCCGCACGTGGTCCCAGCCCCGCTCCTCGAGAGCTTGGCGCGTCACGATCTCAGCCAACGGACTGCGGCAGGTGTTCCCCGTGCAGACAAAGAGGATATTGTAGGTTGCCGGCCTATCTGGCTGTGACTGTGACTCTTGAGACATGCTACATCATAGTTTGCGTGAAGTGACCAACCAGGGTTCGATTTGCTCACGGGTGACCAGCCCCTCGCGCAAAAGCTCGGGAGGCGACTCGACGAAGCTAATGATGGTTGACGGCGTCGTGCCGTTGGTGGTCCCGGCATCGATAGCCAGGACGGGCACCGGAATATCTGCCAGGTCGTTGCGCCCGTCGAAGACCTGAAGCGCTTGGTCCAAGGAGCGGGGTGCTTCGCAACCGGCGAGGTTCGCGCTGGTCGAAGTCATGGGCCTCCGCCAGCGCCGCATGATCGCCGCGATCGTGGGGTCGGGAGACACACGCACGGCGATACCGCCGCCCGGGCCGACCAATCCCTTCGGGGCCCCGGGGCACCCGACCACTACGGTCAGCGGGCCTGGCCAAAAATTCTCGACCAGGGTGTCCGTCTCTGGCGGCCAGTCCAGATCCCCAAAAGCGGAACGCAAAGCATCGAGATCCGGAGTCAAGAGAAGCAACGGCTGATCCGCGCCTCGAAGCTTCACCCGCGAGATGAGCGCGTTGTTCTCCGGCGTACAATTGCCGCCGATGCCGTAGATTGTCTCTGTCGGATGAACAACGATTCCCCCTGCTTCCAACACTTCCACAGCTCTGGCTGCCGCCATATGCCTCTCGGCTTCGTTGCGTGACGCAAAGATTTCGATTTCCATCGTTATCCCTTCGGGCGATCCGCCCCGCTCTTCCGCCTTCTCAGCAGGGCTTCCGCCAAATCCAAGTCGTGTTCATGAGTGATCTTCGGGTTCGGGTCGCCGATCTCCACCATCGCTACCTCTACACCGTACCTCTCACACAGTGTGGAGCAATCGGAGGCGACCACGCCGTCCCTTTCTGCATCGCGGTAAACTTCGAGGATCAACTCGAGCGGAAATGCCTGCGGCGTCTCGGCGCGCCACAACTCTTCGCGATCGACTGCGCGAACGACGCGTCCGCCCTCGTCGACAGCCTTCAATGAATCGGTAACTCGTCGGCCAGCCACAGCGCCATTGTGCGGGCCGACCCCGTCGAGCACGGAAGAAACCGCGTCCTGAGTAATGAGCGGCCTCGCTCCGTCGTGAACCGCGACCACATCGATTTCGCTCGGTACCGACAGCAGCCCCAACCGCACCGAGTCCGTACGCTCGGCTCCCCCCGCCACCACCGATACCTCGGCTTCTTTCAAGTTCTCGAGCCAGGCCGGCGGCGAATCCAGGTAAGCGGATGGGACGACCAGCGTAACACCTGCGATCGACGGGTGGTCGAAGAAGGTCTCTACACTCCACAGCGAGACCGGCTTGCCGACGAGTCGCGCGAACTGTTTCGGCTCGTCCGAGCCGAAACGTTGACCCTTGCCGGCAGCGACGATAATCGCCCAAGCTCTAGCGGAAGAGGACATCGACAAGCCCTGTTACATCGCCCACACGTTCGAGGCTGAGCGGCGACGCTTTGGGGGACAGCTCCGTGGAGCGCGCGACATAAGCCCGGTTGAATCCGAGTCGGCCTGCTTCGCTCAGGCGTCGTTCCAGTTGGTGGACAGGGCGGATTTCACCGCCGAGGCCCACCTCACCGACGAAGACTGTGTCCGTGTCGATCACCACATCCTTCAGCGCCGATGCCACCGCGGCCATGACGGCGAGATCAGCGGCTGGCTCGCTGAGCCGCAGCCCCCCCACCACGTTGAGAAATACATCCTGGTCCGATGTGCGAAGGCGCGCGCGCCGTTCGAGCACGGCAAGCAGTAACGACAATCGCCGCCCGTCGAAGCCTGTGGCTACGCGTTGCGGCGAACCGTAGACCGAGCGATTAACCAGGGCCTGAACTTCGACCAGGACCGGTCGCGTTCCCTCCAGCGCCACCGCCACCGCAGATCCGCTGGCGCGATCCTGGCGACCTTGCAGAAACAAGGCCGAGGGGTTCTCCACCGGCTCCAAACCGGTCGAACCCATCCTGAAGAGCGCGATCTCATCGGCTGCGCCGAAACGATTCTTCGTCGCCCGAACGATACGGTGGTCCAAGCCGGTCGGCGACTCGAAGTATAGAACGACATCGACTATGTGTTCGAGCGTCTTGGGGCCGGCGATCCCACCTTCCTTCGTTACATGGCCGACGATGAACGTGGCCATCTCCCGGCGCTTGGCGACGCGTTGCAGTCCGGCCGCGACTTCACGAACCTGGGCCACGCTACCCGGAGCTCCCTCCAACCTGTCGGTGTAAAGAGTCTGGATAGAGTCGATTACCAGTATGTCAGGTTCGATTTCCTCGACTCGATCGACGACCGCTTCAGCCGTCGTTTCGGCAAGCATCAAAACATCGTCCGTCGACTCGACGAGGCGTTCAGCGCGCAACTTGACCTGGTACGCCGACTCCTCTCCCGAGACGTAGAGCACCCTGTGGCCAGAGCCGGCCAGAAGAGCCGAGACCTGCAACAGCAACGTGGACTTCCCAATACCCGGCTCGCCGCCCAACAGGACCATCGATCCCGGCACGACTCCGCCGCCCAAAACGAAATCGAGCTCGGCCAGTCCGACTGCCCAGCGCGGTCGCTCGACCCCTTCGACGTTGGCCAGCGACACCGCTCGAGTCTCAGCGGATCGATCGACGCCGACCCGGTCCGCTTTCGGAGCTGCGCGCACGCGTTCTTCGACCAGCGTATTCCACGCACCGCAGTGGGGGCACTGGCCCTCCCAGCGGTGGGATTCTCCGCCGCAGTCCGTGCAGAAAAAGATCGTGCGTGTCTTAGGTGGCATCAGGTCGCGGACATCCGGCTTCGATCAGGCCGCGCCCGCCCGCCTCGAAACCGACTCAAAGCGCGTGTATTCCTTCCGGAAGAACAGATCGACCGTACCCGTCGGCCCGTTACGCTGCTTGCCGACGATCAACTCCGCCTTCCCCTCCAGCGATTCCTCCTCGAGGTCAGTCTGATCGCGCTTGTATACTTCTTCGCGGAACAAGAAGAGGACCACGTCGGCATCCTGCTCGATGGCGCCCGACTCGCGCAGGTCGGACAGTTGCGGCCGGTGTTCCGTCCGCTGCTCCGGCGCGCGTGACAACTGAGACAAGGCGATGACCGGAACCTCCAGTTCCTTGGCCACGGCTTTAAGTGCGCCGGAGATTGCGCTGATCTCCTGCACTCGGTTCTCCGCCCTGGGACCGCGCATCAGCTGAAGGTAGTCCACAACGATCAACCCAAGATCAACTTCCGCACGCAGCCTCCGAGCTTTCGCCCTTAGCTCGAGGGCACTCATGGCAGGCGTGTCATCGATCCATATCGGAGCCGTGTTGAGGTGTCCAGCCGCGGTGGCCAGCTGCATGTACTCCTGCTCCGATAATTTGCCGCGGCGAAGGTTTGACGAGTTCACCTGCCCTTCCGAGCACAAGAGCCGCTGAACGATTGCCTCCTTCGACATCTCCAGCGAGAAGAGCGCAACGGGGGTCCCATACTCGATTGCCGCGTGCTGCATGATGTTCAGGACCAGCGAGGTTTTTCCCATCGACGGCCGACCGGCTATCACGACCAGGTCAGAACGCTGAAAGCCTGCAGTCAGATGGTCCAGGTCCGCAAAGCCACTTGGAACGCCTGTCACCGAGCCCTCGGCCGCCTGAAGCTGCTCGATGTGCTCGAACGCGGGCCAGAGAATCTCCTTGATCCAGACGAAGCCCTTCCGCTGCCCCGCCTGAGAGATCTGGAAGATCCGCTGTTCCGCACGATCGATGGAGTCTTCCACCGACTCACCGCTCGTGTCGTAAGCCTCGCGAATCGTCTCGGTCGAGGCCTCGATCAAGCGCCGTAGCAACGCTTTGTCTCGGATGATCTTGGCGTGGTACTCGATGTTCGCCGCGGTGGGCACCGCCTCGATCAGCTCGGCCAGGTACGCCGGTCCTCCCGCCGATTCCAGTTCGCCGCTGTTCCGCAACTCCTCGGTGAGGGTCACCGGATCGATGGCCTCGCCTTTCTCGAACAGGCGCCGCATCGCTCGGAATAGTCGGCGGTTGCCCTCCCGGTAGAACATGCTGTCGTCTACCGACTCCATGGCTTTCGCCACGGCATCGGCGTCGATCAGCATGCCGCCCAGCACCGATATCTCCGCCTCGGGCGTCCACGGCGCCGACCGCTCTGCAAACGGATCGGACGCTCTAACGCCTCCGCTGGGTACCTCGCCGCTCGGCGTCCAATCAGGCATGCTCGCCTCCCGGCGCGCGGCCGCCCGCATCATCATAAACGCGACGCAGCAGCTTGAGGTCTTCCCAAGCCGGACGCTTCCACTGAGCGTTCCTGAGAAGTGCTGCGGGATGGTAGGTCACTACCACTGGGATCCCCATGAAATCGTGGGTCGTACCACGCAGACGGCCCAACGACGTCTCGGTCGTCAACAGCGTCTGCGAAGCGAAGCGCCCGAAGGCACAGATCGCTTTCGGCTGAATGAGTTCCACTTGCCTACGAAGGTAAGGTCTGCACGCCGCAACTTCATCTGCTGCCGGGTCACGATTCTTGGGCGGCCTGCATTTCAGCACGTTACAGATAAACACCTCGCCGCGAAGAAAGCCGACCGCAGCCAGCATCTTGTCCAACAACTGACCCGCCGGGCCGACGAACGGGCGGCCCGAGCGATCCTCCTCGTAGCCCGGCGCCTCGCCCACAACCAACAGGTCCGCGCCAGGATCTCCCTCGCCAAAGACTACCGTACTCCGGCCCTCCGACAGACGACACAAGGTGCAACTGAGGACCTGCGAGCGTAGTGCCTCGAACGCATCGGACCCCGCCGCGCCCCCCAGCACCTCGGCCACCTCGAGAGGACGCCGTGCAGCCGGCAAGCTGGTGTTTCCAGATCCAACAGCCGGGGCGGTCGTCTGCTCGCTGTGTGTGCTGAGGCTTTCCAGGAACTCGGTTGCAGTCGACTCTTCGAGGAACCACTCGCTCTGCCCTAGCTCACCCCGCTGGGTCAAGTAGCGGGCAAGCAGGTCGCGAGTCGTTTCCCGGTCAGTCACGTGTCAAGAATCGCTCTGCTCTGTCGAGGATCTCGTCAGCCGCTTCCGTCTTCAGCATCTGGGGCAGCGTCTCGGCCGCGCCGGATGCATCGATAATCGTGACTCTATTCGTTTCAACCCCGAACCCCGAACCCGGTTCGCTGGCATCGTTGAGTACGATGAGATGGGCACCCTTCTCTTTCAGCTTGCGTCGCGCTGACTCTTCGGCGCCCTCACCCACCTCTAACGCAAACGCGATCTTGACGCAATCGTCAGAGGCTGTCTGGCTCGCCGTCGCGATCAAATCGGGAGCCGATTCTATCGGTATCGACGTCATTCCACCGGAACGCCGGATCTTATCGTCCCGTGGGTCACTCGGTCTGAAATCGGCGACGGCGGCGGCCATGAACAGAGCATCGGCATCCAACAATGCATCACTCAGAGCCAAACCCATTTCCTCGGCGGTCTCGACTTGACGCACGTCCTCGATCTCCTGCGGTGGATCGACTTCGGTCGGACCGTTGATCAGCACGACGTCCGCGCCGCGACGCCAAGCCGCCGCAGCGATGGCGTGCCCCATCCTGCCCGATGAGCGATTGCCGAGAAAACGCACAGCGTCTACCGGCTCCCATGTGGGTCCCGCCGTAACCACGACCCTGCGGGCATGCCAGCGACCGGTTCGGGATAGCATTCGCCCGATGTGTGCGAGGATCTCTTCCGGCTCGGACATGCGCCCGAAGCCGACTTCGCCTTCCGCGAGCTCACCATAAGCCGGCCCCACGATCGGATGACCGAAGGAACGCAGCATCTCGATATTACGCTGTGTGGCCGGGTGCTCGTACATACGGGTATTCATTGCGGGCGCCAAGAGCGCGCGCTCGGATGAGGCGAGTAACGTAGTAGTGAGAAGGTCATCGGCCATTCCCGCGGCGAGTTTCGCGATCAAATCCGCCGTGGCAGGAGCCACTACGCTGGCGTCCGCCCATCGCCCCAACTCGATATGCTTGAGAGCGCCTTCCCAAAGCGATTCGCCAACGGGGCGCCCCGTCAGGGCCTCGAACGTCGTGGTTCCGACGAATCGAGCACCGCTGCTTGTCAGGATGACCTGGACTTCAGAGCCTTCTTGAACCAGGCGACGCGCCAGTTCCGCCGACTTGTACGCGGCGATCCCACCGGCAACGCCCAGGAGCACCCGCTTCCCTTCGAACGGGCGCACTGGATCGACCTAGGACGCCTGGCGGCGCCGCTTGACCAGACGGAACTCGAGCTGCCCCGAGGTCAACTCCTCCAGGGCCCGCGTTGTCAGCTTGTCAGCTCCGTACGGAGATGTGTCGAGCGGAAGGGCGTTTAGCTCACGGGCATAATGCGCTGCAACCAGCACGCCGAGGTACTTGTTGCCACCCGCAGTTTCCGCAACCTCAAAAGGTGAAAAGACCTTCATTCGTCCTGATCTTTGTTGGAGTATTTGATGTCTCGAACCAATAAAGCTACATGAACGGGGGGCCGGTTGGAAGGGGCCGACTCAGGCCTTCGCACCCCCAAGCGCATCGAGCAGCCCCCGACTCAACCGCTCGACGTCCGGCGTGCCGCCCTCCGATCGTTGACCTCCACCGCTGATGATCGTCTGTACCTGTTCGATGGTATCGTCCAGCCGGTCGTTCACGACCACGTATTGGAATTCCCCGACCGCTTCCAACTCGCTCTTGGCCGTCAGCATGCGACGACGGACGCGTTCGTCATCTTCGCTCTTCCGAGCCTTCAGCCTCCCCATCAAGACGTCGAACGAGGGCGGAAGAAGGAAGATCGTGACGCTGTCGGGAACCGCCTCCACCAGCTGCCGAGCCCCCTGGACATCGATATCCAGGATCAGCTGCTTGCCATTCCTCTGAGCTTCTTCCAGGTTCGCTCGTGGTGTACCGTACAGTTCGCCGTGCACCTCGGCCCATTCCAGCAGCGCGCTTTCCTCGATCATCGACTCGAACTCCGCTCGGCTGACGAAGAAGTAGTCGACGCCGTGAAGCTCGCCGTGACGGGCGGGACGCGTGGTCGCCGATACCGAAAACACGACATCGACGCTCGCTTCGACCAGCCGCCTGGCTACCGTCGTCTTGCCCACACCCGAGGGAGCGCAGATCGCTACTGCGGTGCTCCTCATTCCACGTTCTCGACCTGCTCGCGGAGCTTTTCGATCGCCGTCTTTATGTCGACGGACCGCCGAGCGATCTCGGGATCGTTGGCTTTCGATCCTATGGTATTGGCCTCGCGGTGCATCTCCTGGACCCAAAAACCCAGCCTCTTTCCCACCGGCTCGGACTCGTCGGCGTCGAGCAGCTCGCTGAACTGCTGCAGATGAGAACGAAGTCGCACGATTTCCTCGTTGATGTCCCAACGCTCGGCCAGATAGGCGATCTCGCGCGAGAGGCGTTCTTCGTCCACTTGCGCATCACCGATCAACTCGGACACCGCCGCCTTGAGCCTATCTCGCTCCTCGACCAACCGCTCGGGCGCGCGGGATTCGATCACCCCCAGCGCCGTTCCAATCTCGCCCAGCGAGGTCGCAAGATCGGCGGCCGCCGCTTCTCCATCTTGCTCTCGCAGTTCCACCACCATCGCAAGAGCGTCTCGCGTGGCCCGGGACACCTCGTCGAACGGAAGCTCCTCCAACTCGTCCGGGGCGGCTTGGAAGACGTCCCCGAACCGACTCACCAGGCTGATGTCAACATCTCCGCCGACGCCCGGGTGCTGATCCTTGATCTCTGTCAACGCGTCCAGATAAGCCGCGACCCGCGTGTGGTCCACCTGGACGGGGCGACGTATACCGGGCCCCGGCTGATAGCTCATCCGGTAGTGAACGGCACCGCGGGAGATGCGCTCGCGGAGAATCTGCGTCAGATCCGCTTCCCAGCGCTCGGCCCCGATCGGCAGCCGAAAATGGGTGTGAAAATGCCTGTGGTTGACGGTGCGCACCTGCACGCTGACGATTCCCACCGCCGTTTCTCTCTGTACCTCACCGAAGCCTGTCATGCTGCGGATCATCGTATCGCCCCCGTGTACGATGTGTCCAATTTATCTATAAGTGGTACAACGGTTTATATTTTATCACTTAATGTGATATATTAAGGTCGTCTAGTTCCAGAACTCCCATTTCAGGCCGAAGTGATAGCGGGCCTGAGGGAGCTCCTGCTCCGGAATCTCACCGATTATCCCGCGCGACTCGTAGTACTGGTAGTTGTAGAAGATGTGAACGTCCTTGATCCTAACTATGATCGCAGCCCGCCACCACTGAAGGTCACCGGTTGTGATGATGACGTCCTCGCCCAGGGACGGATCGGGCACCAGCATCGAGCCGCGAATTCCGCCGAGTCCCAGAAGAGTAACCCCTAATTGGCCGGAAAGGGCTGTTACTCGGTACGTACCTTCCACCCTCCACCCGTCCTCAGGCCAGTAGAGGAACAGTCCGTCCTCCCTGGCCGAGTAACGTCCACCCAGATCTACCGTCCCGCCGAAGAGCTTGAAGACTGGCCCGGCCGCCCAAGCCTCGAGCACGGCAACCTTGCCGCCCGGCAGGGAACCCACGCTATCGACGGGCTCGCCGAGGCCGGGCGAAGGTGTAGACTTCCATTGCCCACCCCGGGCCCCCACCCGCCAGGACCACAGCTTCGCCTCCCCACCCACCGTCCAGCGGCCGAACTCCATCCACGGAATCGGGTCGAAGCCGTACAGCCCGCGGTCGCCCTCCTCTATTTCGCCCAAGACCTTGAGTCCCAGCGGCAGATCGAGGCTCAAGGACGCGTACCCGGCCGCCGTCTCGAAGTCCTTCTCCCAGTAGGCGAAACGCCCGCTGGCGAATAGCGACGCCGGACCGTACTGCATTTGCAGTGAGGCTTCGGGTTCGAACTTTGGGACCCTGTCGCCATCCCAGAATCTCAGCGATAGGTACGCTTGCCAGTGCTCGCCCGCCCTGGCCCCACGCAAGGCCACCTGGCGCGCGGATTCGTCGACCAGAAGCGTGTCCGGTACGCCCAAGTCGCCGGGTCTTATGTCCTCTTCTTTCAACTTCGCCGAGCCCGCAACGATGTCGGCGTACCATCCGTCCGAGAAGGCCTTTCGAAGCCGGAGTATCCAGTCGGTACGTGAAGGATTGATGAAATTCTCGCGATCCGCCGAAGCGCCACGGTACTCCAGTTGGCCCCATACGCCCCAAAACAACGGATAGGCTACCGTTGCCAGGATCGCGGTCCGCTTGGAAAAACCTATAGTCCCGTTGGTGTCGACGCGGTCCAACCCAAAGCTCACGGCAGCCTTGGAGATCTTTGACGAAATGTAGCCCCTAAGCAGATTCGTCCTTCTGTCACCGGTCCCCGCCTCGATCCTGGAATAGGGCTCTTTGCTCTTGTTCCGATAGTCTGTCTCGGAGACACGATACCCCCCTGGCTCCTGTATCAGCCGAATCCGCTCCTGCTGTACGAGAGGGATCATTCGGAGGTCCAACGCACCGCCCAGCAGCGGGACGATTTCGTATCCTTCTGCGTTGTAGCGAAAGCTGGCAGCGCCTCGCCCGGCGAATACAGCCATTTGGGGCCCTTCCAGGAAGCCGGAGCGCACGGGGTCGAGGAAGGTCGTGAACTCGACCAGGTGCGCGAAGGTTAGGGCTCCGGTGCCGAGGATGTCCGGCATATCCCATTGCCAGGCGACACCCGGCGCCTGGGTTGCCATGTCCGGGAAAACTGGGAAGGTAGCGACCACCGTGTCAGCCGTGGCAGTATCGGCCTCGGCGAGCAGGGTGTCCTGGGGTACCGCCAGGGTATCGGGATCCTGTGCTGCCGCCTCCCCACAAATCGGCGGCGCCGCCCCCAGCAGCAAGGCCAAGACGGCGGGCCAAGCGGCCCGGCTCAACCCGTGCGGCTTCTCACCCACTCGGTGAACAGGCGGACCCCAACGCCGGTTGGGCCCGCAGGCTGATAGGCTTTCGCCTTCTCAGCCCAGGCAGTTCCGGCGATATCGAGGTGTGCCCACGGCACCGACCCGACGAACTCGCGTAGAAACATGGCCGCAGTGATCGTCGCAGCCGGCCGGCCTCCCGTGTTCTTGATATCGGCGACTTCGGATTTGACCTGTTCCCGGTACTCCGGCCAGAGCGGCAAGGGCCAAACGCGCTCGCCCGAACGGTCTCCGGCACCGCGGATTTCCTTCACGAGGTCCTCGTCCGTGCCCATCAACCCGATGGCTTCATGACCCAGCGCGATCACGCAGGCCCCAGTCAAAGTCGCGATATCTACCATCGCAGCAGGCTCGTAGCGAGCTGCGTAGCTCAGCGCGTCGGCCAGAATCAGCCGTCCCTCGGCATCAGTGTTCAGCACCTCGATCGTCTTCCTAGACCGCGCCGTTATCACATCCCCGGGCTTGAGTGCATGGCCGGACGGCAGATTCTCAACGGCTGGAATCAAGCCCACGACGTTAGCCCGCACTTTCAGCATAGCGATCGCCCGCATCGCTCCCAGAACGGCCGCAGCGCCGGACATGTCGTACTTCATCGATTCCATGTTCTGAGGCGATTTGAGCGAAAGGCCGCCGGAATCGAACGTTACGCCCTTCCCTACCAAAACTACCGGGCGAGCGTTCTTCTTGCCGCCTTCGTACTCCATGGCTATGAAGCGTGGCTCTTCGTCGCTACCCTTCGCAACGGCCAAGAGCGCCCGCATTCCGTCTTTTTCCATTGCAGACGGGCTCAACACGGAGACCTTGAAGCCCAGTTCGGCCCCAATACGCTTGGCCTCGTCGGCCAGGTAGCGCGGAGTGACGATATTCGCCGGCCGAACCGCTAATCCGCGAGCGTAGTTCTGTGAAGAAGCCACAGCCAAACCGACCGCAGCGGCCGTCTTCGCATTCTCGCGGGACTTGGCGGTCGGGACCAGGATCCCCAAGCTGCCCAGCGTTGGGCGTTGTCTGTCGCCCTCTGGCTCGGTCCTGAGCTCGTCGAAGCGCCACTCACCGAGGACGACCCCCTCCACCGCGGCCTGCACCGCGGCTTTGAGGTCGACCGGGCCCGAGAGCCAGCCTGGGGCCAGGCCAATGATCATCTCGGCCAGGTGCATCGCTCCGGCAGCCTTTGCAGCTGCGCCGCCCACGACCCTGAGCTTCTCGGCAGTAATCTCGGAGCGGTCTCCTATGCCCACCAGGAGAAGGCGATCGGGCCCGGTTTCTCCGTGCCGGTAAAGCAGCGTCGTTTCGCCACTGCGGGCTCGAAAGTCGCCGCAGGAGACGGCGCGCGTCAGCGTTAGCCCCAGTGATTCATCCAACGGGTCGAGATTGGCCGTG
>JBDHGH010000085.1:0-24301 GCA_039589995.1 Gemmatimonadota bacterium
AGGCCGCGATGACGCCCGGGCGATCACTCGACAGACATCTTTCCCCAGCACGTCGTGAAACATGACGTGGACATGTTGGGTGGCGTCCGTCCCCAGGTTCGAGGCCACGGCACCGATGATCGCCTGCTCGAACCCGTCCTGGTTCTTCTTCTTCAGCGTCGAATAGTCCTTGTCCAGGCCAACGATCGACCCATCATCGGCCACTCCGATCAATAGGGTGCCGCCGCCGCCGTTCATGAATCCGGCCAACGACTTTACCACCACGACTTCCAGGGCGCGATTGACTTTTTCCTGCTTCAAATCCCAACGGAACGTCGACTTGAATTCCAGCGATCCGCTCTCGCCCTTGGCGATCAGGGTAAGCAGATCCTTCTCGAGCTCGGCGCTCAGCCGCTGGATCTGACGAGCTCTCTTATAGAGTGCGTTGAACATGAAGGCGGTTAACAACCCGAACGTCGCCCCTACACCCGCATAGAACAGCGTCTTGGTGAGAGTTCTTAGACGAAGAGAGTCCAATAGCTGAGATGTGATGAACGCCCAGGCGGATGGAGCTTCTGGGCGATGCTCGTAATAATAGACGAGCTCGTTGATGGGGTGCAGGACCAGGATCCCTGCCACCGCTCCAACCACAACGGGGATCACGAAGAGTAGAATCCAGCGCTGCCGACGCAGAAACTCGGGCGCCTGTGTTTCCGTAATGCGAGACAGGGAATCGAGCATGGGTGACTTGTATAACGACTGGCAGCCTCGTGCAACCTGCCCCGGCCCACGCGAGTCAGGCTTTTCCGAGCCCCACACAGCTGCGAGGATACGTCATGGTTAGGAAGGCTCTCGGCATTCTCATCGTCCCCCTCGCTTTCGTCGCCTGCGAGGACAATCTCACCGGCGTAAACAACCAGACCGCCCAGGAGCCGTTCGAGTTTGCTGCCGACGCGTCCGGCGCCACCGTGTTGTACCTGGACGCGATCAACAGCGAGATCACCATCACGGGTGTCGGCGCCGACGATTCGGTTCGCGTGGATGGAGTCCGTGAAGTCCGCTCCAACTCGACTGCGGACGCCGAAGAGCGGCTGGACGATCTCCAGGTTTTGTGGGAAGTGATCGGCGACACCGTCTACATTGAGACCGTGCAGCCCGTAGACACGGAGGGACGCACTTATCAAGTCGACTATAACATCACCCTCCCGCGACAATTCGAGGTCATTGTCGAGAGCGCCAACGCCGCGATAGAGGTGGCATCCATCGACGAGGACGTCTACGTGGAGGTCGGCAACGGCATTGTCGTACTCGACGACATCGAGGGCGAAGTGTTCGTCGACGTGGGGAACGGCGAGGTGTTGGGCACGGTGACTCTGCCCACGGACGGTGCGCTGGACGTCGGCGTTGGGAATGGCATCATCGATATCGGGATTCCCACCACCACCTCAGCTGAGTTCTTGGCCAACGTGGGGAACGGGACCATATCGATCTCGAACCTGACGCTCCAGGATCAGCAGAGCACCAATACACGTTTGTCAGGTAGGCTCGGGGCAGGAGAGGGCGATATTCGACTCACCGTCGGCAATGGGACCATCACTGTGACGGGGTTCTGAACGGTCGACGTCCAATTGCCAGCGGAACAGTTTACAGCCGACAGCCGACTCCAGACTTCCGCGTTTTTCTCGGGTTTGAATGATCGACGTTGGACGTCTACCGTTCGACGACCGCCGAACGTCCACTGTTGGACGTCGTACGTCCCTCGCCTCAGCCCATTAGCCGCTTGAACAGCGATCTCAGCGTGCCTTCGTAGCGTTTGACCACCAGCACCGACGTCGGCGAGTGCCGAGCAACCTTCTCCGGGATCTCGCCCAGTAGCATCTTGCGGAAGAGCGGCTCCTTCGCCGCACCGATGACTACCAGGTCGAAGTCGCGACTGGCCAGAGCGAGTCCGCCCGCCACCGACTCGGCCTCGATCAATCTCTTTCTGACCGGCAATTCCGGATCGACGTGCGTCAGCGTCTTGTCGATCCACTGCTCGGCCTCGATCCGCTCGGTGGCGCTGGCGTCTGGTGGGACGACGTAGCCAGCCGTCACCTCCAGGCTCATTGACTTGCCGACGATGTTCAGGAACTCCGCCGCCAGGCGCGCGTGTGGTCCGCCTGCGGTGGGGAAGAGGACAGAACGGAATTCTCCGTCGGCCTCTAGCTTCAACACCATGAGATCGCTCTGCGCGTGACGAATCAGGTGGTCGGTTACCTCGCCGAAGATGCGATCGCCGGTGTTGGTGTAGCCCTTCCAGCCCATCACCAGCACGTCTGCTCGGTGCCGCTGAGCTGCTTCCATGATCCCGTGCTGAGCCTGGTGAGCGATGACCACGTCGGTCTCGATCTCGATACCGTGCTTCTGGCCGTACTCACGAGCCAGTCGCAGCAATGGCTCCCGGTGGTGAATGAAGCGCAGCCCCTCGTGGATGGGCAACTGTCTGGGCACCGTCACCACCGTCATGGCGACCAGCCGTCGGCCGCGGTCCCGGGCGATGGGAGTGGCGAAGTCCAAAAGCGTCTTCACCGTATCCGGATTGTGCAGAGTAACCATGACCGCGAAGTCGGGCTTCTCGGCCTGCGGGCGCTGGCTGGGAATGAGGACCTGCGGCTCCACACCGGACGCCAACTTCTCGAAGTGCGCGAAGTAAACCAGTAATCCCAGCACGACCCAGCCGGCGGCGATGTACCAGGCGATCGGCTGAAACTTGAACTGATACACCGCCAGAAAGACGTTGAGGACTATCCCCAGGATCGGTGTTATCGGGTAGAAGGGTACGCGGTAGACCCGCGGAATCTCGGGAGCTTTCCGCCGCAGCGCGATGACCGACAAGTTCACCAGGGCGAAGGTCAGCAGGAAGATCAGGCTGGCCGCCGAGCCGATCGACTCGATGGGCAGGGTCAACGCCATGGCCAGCAAGATCACGCCCGTCACGATGATCGCCATGCGCGGCGTTCGCCGTTCCGGGTCGATCTCGGACATCTCCTTCGGCAGCAAATTGTCTCGCGCCATGGAGAACGCGACCCGCGATGATGCCAGCACCGTCGCGTTGAGAGCCGACATCGTCGACAGCAGTCCGCCGAAGACGATGACCGCCACCCCGAAGGCTGGCATGAAGTCCTCCGCCGCCCTCACGATCGCTGTTTCTTTGAAGGCGCCGAGGAACTGCCAGCTGGGTCCGTCGCCGGTGCTCACAGCGCCCAGCGAGACGAACAGGATCAGCATGTACATCGTCACCGTCACCGCCAACGCGATGAAGGTGGCGCGCGGGATATTCTTCTCCGGCTCCTTGATCTCCTCGGCCACGGTGGCGATCAGGTCGTAACCCTCGAAGGCGATGAATGTGAGACCCATCGCCACGATCACGCCGCCTGCGCCCATGGGGAAGAACGGCGAGAAG
This sequence comes from Gemmatimonadota bacterium, assembly GCA_039589995.1. Lineage (GTDB taxonomy): Bacteria > Gemmatimonadota > Gemmatimonadetes > Palauibacterales > KS3-K002 > JBDHGH01. Next base: position 3,422 of record JBDHGH010000085.1, read on the forward strand.
TTCTCCGCAGCGACCTCGGGCGCACCGAAAATCTTTCTCAGCCCGTAGATCACGAAGATCCCCAGCACCGCCAGTTTGGCCAGCGTCAGCGCGTTCTCCGTTTGTCCCGTTACTTCCGTACCCCGAATGTTCAAGCGGATGAACAGAAGCCCGATGAGTAGCGTGACGATGAGTATCGGAATATGCTGGCCCGTGAGGGCGAAAAGACCGGCGGTTAGACCCGGAATGTACTTGTGGAAGAACTCCCAGAAGTACCCGGCGAAGCCCAGCGCATAGAGGCTGCAAGCCACGGTGTACGCGAACCACAGCATCCACCCGGCGGTGAACCCCAAAGCACCGGGGAAAGCCATCCTCACGAACGAGTACCCACCGCCTGCCCGCGGGATGGCCGAGGCCAGCTCGGCGTAGGCGAACGCGGTGAGCAACGTAACGACACCGTTCAGCGCAAACGCCAGCAACGACGCAGGGCCTGATTCGCCCGCGGCAATCCCCGTTAACACGAAGATGCCCGCTCCGATCATGGCGCCGACGCCGATCATCGTGGCGTCGAACAGACCGAGGTCGCGCGCGAATGTGGCTTTTGTGGAGTTCGGCATGCGGATTGACGTTAAAGGCCCGGGGAACACTCGGCCAGTCCTGCCTCAGGCGCAAGTCCCGAATCTTATGGGAGTAGGTGAGTAAACGAGTAATAGAGCAATTGAGCAATTGAGGTAGCAGTGAGCCCCTCTCGAAAGGCCACTCCCAACTCGCAGTCTCGATTACTCAATTACTCGTTTACTCGTTTACACACCTACTCCCAATGCCCCCGACCCACGGGTTAGCCGCCAAAAATCGCAGTCATACCCCTCCACGGCCGCCTGCATTGCGGCTGATGACGACGATTCGCTCGAGTCAGGGCTTTGGGACGATCGCTCAACCTACTGGCCGCAGCAGCCGCGTTCAAGGAAGGATCCACCAGCATGCGGTCGAGGCTTGGCACCGGTGCAGGCGTTCGCAAAGGGTTGCTGCGAACCGACCGATAGTCGATCTCAGGTATAGATACGTAAGACATGGTACTACAGTAGGTTACGCAGCGAGAACGTCGAACGTCTAACATTGGCCGTCGGCCATTCAACCCCGAGACAAACATGGAAATCTGAAGTCGGCTGTCGGCTGTTGGCTGTCCAGCCGGCAGTCGCCCGTCGAACGTTGAACGGCCATTCAGAGATCCAGCTGACCCCCCCTCGCATTATCGAGCTTTTCCTTGTAGTTTATTGGCTGGGCCGCCTACGTCGGCGGCTTTCTCTCAACCTGCCGGGGGTTCTTTCGTGCGACAGCTGCGGATCGGGATACTGGATATGGTATCCAAGGCGCCCACGCGTGCGCTTTGGGCGCGTGTCATGCATGCCAATCTAGCTAGTATTATGCCGCAAGCCATCGCGGTTTGGTGCGAGGAGGCTGGCCACGACGTCAGCTTCGTTTGTTATACGGGCCTCGAGGACCTCAACGATGCTCTGCCACCTGAGATTGACCTGCTGTTTGTCGGCGCGTTCACCCAGGCGGCGCAGCTCTCATATTCGGTCAGCAACATGTTCCGCCAACGCGGTGTTGTCACCGTGCTGGGCGGTCCCCACGCTCGCTGTTATCCCGACGACGCCTGCAAGTACTTCGACTATGTCCTGGGATTCACCGACAAGAAGGTGATCGAGGAAGTACTCGATGACTGCCGGCCCCACCGGCCGTTTGGCAGATACATTGCGGAAGAGCAGCAGCCCTCGCATCTGCCGGGTGTTCGCGAGCGTTGGAAATACATCGAGACCACACTGGCGAAGGCCCCGACTCTCAAAATCGTTCCGATGGTTGCCAGCCTGGGCTGCCCCTACACCTGCAGTTTCTGCATCGACTCCGAGGTGGACTACAAGCCGCTAGCCACGGACCAGGTTACCGAGGACTTGCGCTTCTTGGCTGAGAAAATGCCGAAGGCGTACGTGGGGTGGCACGATCCGAACTTCGGGATCCGCTTCGACGACTATATGGGAGCGGTGGAGGCAGGCAGCGCTGGTGGCAAGACCTCGTTCATCGCCGAGAGCAGTCTCGCGCTCCTCTCCGAGAAGAACCTCAAGCGGATGCGCGACGCGAACTTCAAGGCGCTGCTGCCGGGAATCGAATCCTGTCGAAAAGGTATCCGACCACTTGAACATGATGCTGCGCTACGTGCAGTACGTGCAGGCCAATTTCGTACTGGGCCTCGATTCGGATCACGGCGAAGAACCTTTCGAGCTCACGAAGCGCTTCCTGGATAAGACGCCGGGTGTATTTCCTGGCTACTCCCTGCTAACGGCGTTCGGCGAGGCCGCGCCGCTGAACCTGCAACTGCAGCGCGCCGGCCGCGTGCTGCCGTTCCCGTTCCATTTCCTCAATAACAACCACGCGATGAACGTCCGCCCGCTGAACTACGAGTGGCCGGAGTTCTACGACCGAGTCATCGATCTGACCGAGTACTCTTTCTCATGGAAGCTGATCGCGCGACGAGCGTTTGCCACACAGCCCGGTTTCGCCGGCGCGATGAACACCGTGCGAGCCGTCTCCTCCGAGGGCTTCGGTCGGATCAAGTACTACAAGACCATTCGTGGGTTGTTGGACACGGACCGCAGCATCCGGCGCTTCTTCGAGGGCGAGACGAGCGTGATTCCGTCTTTCTTCGTGGATCGCGTAAAGAGAGATCTGGGCCCGCTGTGGGAGTACTTGCCCGAGGGTGCGTTGGAGCACGATCCCAACGCGTATCTCAATAAGACGCCCACGACTCTTCCCGTCGAGGCTATCGCAGTCTAGCCAACGTTCCAACAGACAACGTTGTCTGTTGAACGTTGAGTCAGTTCTCGCCGCGGGAAGCTGCCTTCTTCGCGTTTTGCATCGCCGAGTTCTTCACGCCCGACGGCGGAGGGGCCGGCGGCGAGTAGCCCGGCTGCAGATGAGCGGCTTTGGGTCCCCGATATTTCACCTGCCGGATGTCGTCCGCGCTTCGCTTCTTGTTATCCGGGCCCCGCGATCCCACCACGAACGAATCGGGGTGTAGCTCGAAGTAGTAACTCGCGCCCCAGGGATCCTCTGCGCCGTGACGGTTCTCTCGCAGCCATTCCTCGAACTGCTTCGACCGCGGGTACGTCCCGGTCTCCTCGCCGTCCTTCTTGACGTCCAACGCGATCTGCCTGACCGCGCGTTCCGCCCTGCGTTGATGCGTGGCAGCGCTGAGCGATGGAATGAGACCGATGATCTGCTCGCGGCTTCGGGGCTCGAAGAGAGCGATTCCGCCAACGATAACGAGGAAAATGAGGACCTTCTTCATGCATCTCCCTCCCCGAAATGAGGGCTGGACCGGGGAGGGCTAACGCCTAACGCACGCCAAACTATTCTGCGCTGTCAAGTGAGAGGAAACAGTCAGACAGGTTACGTTGATCTATGCTTCCAGCCGCCGGTCCGCCACCACCGTCGACCGCAAATACTCCCTGTTCAACCGCGCGATGTTCTCCTGGCTCACCGCTTTCGGGCAAACCACCGTGCACTCGCCGTGGTTGGTGCAGTTGCCGAAGCCCTCGAAGTCCATCCGCGCGATCATTTTCTTCACCCGCATCTCGCGCTCGGGCTTGCCCTGGGGTAACAGGGCTAGCTGCGAGACCTTGGCCGAAGTGAACAGCATGGCCGAGGCGTTCGGGCAGGCGGCGACACACGCGCCACAACCGATACACGCCGCGGCATCCATCGCCAGGTCGGCATCCACCTTCGGAATGAGTATGGCGTTGGCGTCCTGCGGCGATCCCGTGCGAACGCTGACGAAGCCACCCGCGGCGATGAGGCGATCGAAAGCAGTCCGATCGACGACCAGGTCCTTGATGACCGGGAACGCCTTCGCACGCCAGGGCTCGATCCAGATCTCGTCACCATCTCCGAAGCTGCGCATGTGTAGCTGACAGACTGTGGTGCGGTCCCGTGGCCCGTGGGCACGTCCGTTGATGACCACGCCGCAGGTACCACAGATCCCCTCGCGACAGTCGTGGTCAAAGGCTATCGGCTCTTCTCCCTCGAGGACCAAACGCTCGTTGACGACGTCGAGCATCTCCAGGAAGGACATGTCGTCGCTGATGTCCGGGGCCCCATACTTCACGAATTGGCCCTTCGTCCGCGCATCCTTTTGTCGCCAAACGTGTAGTGTGAGGTTCATTATTTGTAGCTCCGTGTCGCTAGGGCCACGTACTCGAACTCCAGCGGTTCGATGTGGCGCTTGGGCTCGCTGTCTTCGCCGGTATACTCCCACGCCGCGACGTGAGAGAAGTTCTCGTCATCCCGAACCGCTTCGCCTTCCTCCGATTGGTGCTCCTCTCGAAGATGGGCTCCGCACGATTCCTCTCGCGTCAGCGCGTCGCGGCACATCAACTCGCCGATCTCCAGGAAGTCGGCCACGCGGCCGGCGTATTCCAGCGACTGATTCAACTCGCTGAAGGTGCCAGGCACAATGGCGTTCTCCCAGAACTCCTCCCGCAGGGCCGGTATCTTCTGCAACGCCGTCTCAAGCCCCTCCTTGTTGCGAGCCATCCCGCAGTACTCCCACATGATCTGGCCCAGCTCGCGGTGGATATCCATCACCGTGCGCGAGCCCTCCAGCGCGAGCAGGCTTCTGATGCGCTCCTCGACACCCGTGACGACCTGGATGACTTCGGGATGGTCTTCCTGAACGGGCTCGAACTTGTTGGAGCCCAGATAGTTGCCCATGGTGTAGGGAAGCACGAAATAACCGTCGGCCAGGCCCTGCATCAATGCGCTGGCGCCCAGTCGGTTGGCCCCGTGGTCCGAGAAGTTGGCCTCGCCGGCCACGAACAGGCCGGGGACCGTGCTCTCCAAGTTGTAATCGACCCACAATCCGCCCATGGTGTAGTGGGTCGCGGGAAAGATGCGCATGGGCACCTTGTACGGATTCTCGTCGGTGATGCGCTCGTACATCTCGAACAAGTTGCCGTAGCGCTCGCGGATTTTGTCCTCGCCTAGCCGGTTGATGGCGTCGGCGAAGTCGAGATAGACGCCGACCTCGGTGGGACCGACGCCGCGCCCTTCGTCGACCACACGCTTGGCGGCCCGCGAAGACACGTCCCGCGGGGCCAGGTTCCCGAAGCTGGGATAGATCCGCTCCAGGTAGTAATCGCGCTCGTCCTCCGGAATATCGCCCGGTGCACGCTTGTCGCCGACAGCCTTGGGTACCCAGATACGGCCGTCGTTGCGCAGCGACTCGCTCATCAAAGTCAGCTTCGACTGATATTCGCCCGACACCGGAATGCAGGTCGGATGGATCTGCGTGAAGCACGGGTTCGCGAAGGCGGCGCCTTTCTTATAGGCGCGCCATGCCGCCGTGCCGTTCGCGCCCTTGGCGTACGTGGCCAGGAAGAAGACGTTCCCGTAGCCGCCCGTCGATAGGATGACCGCATCGGCCATGTGCACCTGCAGCTCTCCGCTCACCATGTCGCGAACGACGATGCCCCGGGCCATTCCGTCGATGACGATCACGTCGAGCATCTCGTGTCGCGAGTACATCTCCACCTGGCCCAGTCCGATCTGCTTCTCCAGGGCCTGGTAGGCGCCCAGCAACAGCTGCTGGCCGGTCTGTCCCCGGGCGTAGAAGGTGCGCGATACCTGAGCGCCGCCGAACGAGCGGTTGTCTAGCAGTCCGCCGTACTCTCGAGCGAACGGCACGCCTTGGGCGACGCACTGGTCGATGATGTTCCCGCTGACTTCGGCCAGCCGGTGGACGTTGGCTTCTCGCGAGCGGAAGTCACCGCCTTTGACTGTGTCGTAGAACAGGCGGAAGACGCTGTCGCCGTCGTTCTGGTAGTTCTTGGCTGCGTTGATGCCGCCCTGCGCCGCGATGGAGTGGGCGCGCCTCGGGCTGTCTTGATAACAGAAGCATTTGACGTTGTAGCCCAGCTCGGCCAGCGAAGCGGCGCCCGATGCGCCGGCCAGCCCCGAGCCCACCATGATGACGCTGTATTTCCGCTTGTTGGCGGGGTTCACCAGCTTCATGTCGAACTTGTGCTTCGTCCACTTCTGATCGATGGGCCCGGAGGGGATCTTGGCGTTCAGTTCCATGGCTCCCACCCCCTAGCTCACGAAGCCGGTGAGCACGGCCACCGGAATCGAAATATTACCGAGGACGACCACCAGGGTGATGATCCAGGCGATCGCCTTGCGAAGTCCGTTGTAGCTCGGGTGGCTCAGCCCCAGCGTCTGCAGCATGCTCCAAACGCCATGCCAGAGGTGAAGGCCCAGCACGATCATGCAGAAGATATAGAAGCCCGAGACCCACCAGACGCTGGTGCAGAATGTGATAGACGATGAAGAGAAACAGAATCGGACCGCCCCAGCGCATGGTGCGCGAAGCGTAAGTGGATTCCACGTACGCTTGCTTGCGATAGCCGATGGGTCGCGCCTTCCAGCTGCCCAGCGTCGTCGCGGTCGCCGCCCAGACGTGCAGCACCACGGCCGTGATGATCGCGGCTCGGAATATCCAGATGAAGCTGCCGTGAAGCAGTTCCCGGAGCAGCTCGCCGTAGTGGTTCAGCGACTCGGGACCCAGGTAAACCTGAAGGTTTCCGATCATGTGGCCGATGACGAAGATGACCAGGAAGGACCCGGTCACGGCCATCACCATCTTCTGGCCGACCGTACTTCCGAGGAACGTCTCCTTGGGGACCGCCGGTACTGCGGCGGCGCCCGAGACTTTGACCGCGGAACTCTCCATTAGCCGAATCTCTCCTCGCCGTTCAAGGGCAGGTCTCTTTAACAGCGTGCACGCGTGAAATAGCGCGCCGCCGGACCTCTGGCAAGAACCTTAACACGGTTAACCAGCGGTGGCTCCTGGGGCCGCCGACGAGGATCGGATTGATGAGATGGAGTACCGCCTGCGAGGATCGGGGGCACAAAACGTACCGGGGTCGATGCCTCGAAATGTCGGGCGGTGCCTGATGTTTTGGGCTGGGTCTGACTTTCTGGAGGGTGCCTGCCGTGTAGCTATCCGTCACATATTGAGACCTCTCACGCGTCGTCTCGTGGCGAGCTTGCCTCGACGCCGTGCAGCAATCCTGACTCGCCGGCCAGCCACACGATGAAGCGCCCCAGAGGCGTAAGCTCCGCACGCACCTCTTTGACCTGACGGGCTATGGCCACTTCATCGGTGATGATGCCATCGACACCACGGCTCATCATCACCCACATCTGGACCGGATCGTTGATCGTCCAGGCGTAGACCTTAATCCCTTGCCGGCGCGCCCGGCGAATCATCGCGAACGAGGCTGCGTTCGCGTTCAGCGCCAAGAAGTCCACGTCCAGGCGGGTCAAGTCGCCGACGCTCACGGTGTTGAGCAACCCATAGGTCCACTCGGGTCGCAGGGCCGCTGTCTTCCGGAGTCCATCGTACTCGAGAGACATGATGACGATATCCGACGCCAATCCGGTCTGCTCGACGAGGTCGACGACTTTTACCTCGAGGTCGCTGTCATGCCCGTAGTATTTCAACTCGATGAACACGCCCACCTGGCCCTTGGCCATCTTGAGCACCTCGAGCAGTTCGGGCACGCGCTGATCCGAGTATTCGGGGCCGAAGAAGCTACCGACATCCAGATCCGCCAGATCGGCGCCGGTGGCCTGCCACACCACCAGGTTCGAGCCGCCCACTCGCATGAAGTCGCGATCGTGCGTGATGACCGCGACGCCGTCGGCGTTTTCCTGAACGTCGATCTCCAGCCAGTCCGCGCCGTCGGCGATGCCACGTTGGAAAGCTGCCAGCGTGTTTTCCGGCGCCACCGCCGCCCCGCCGCGGTGAGCGACGATCTCTGCGCGGTCGCTCCAATCGTGATCGCGCAGCGCCAGGTAGAGGCCGACAACGACCATTACCAACATCGCGGCGGATGCCCCAAGAACGACCTTGCCTGGAACTCGCCTCGAAGGCTTCTCACCCAAGGAACCAGGCTCTGCGATTGCGGGGCTCAGCTTGCCGGGACCGGCGAGCGAGCCATACAGACGAACGATCAGGAGCGGGAACAGCGCCGTCGTGAACACCGCGACCGCGAAATTGGCTAGCCAGCTCACTACCAGCACGGCGCTCAACACGGCCAAGAGCCAGTCGATATTCGAGCTGCCACGTGGAATCAGGACATCGCCGATGAGACCGATGATGACCGTCACCAACATCGACAGGAGCCCAATCCCAACGAGCCACCCGCAGAGCCACAGCGCTATCCTGCGGCGGTACTCGGCCGTCGCAGCTTCGCTGCCACGAAGCGCCTGCCTGCCGCCCGAACCTTCGAACAGCACCAGCGGTAGAGCCACAAGCCATCCCGCGATCTTGTTAAGGATGAGAATCGCCATCACGGCCAGCAGGAGACCGGAGCCGATGATTGCGACCCAGAATTCGGGTGGCTTCTGCGCCAGGTAGTAATTGATGTCGTAGGTGCGAAGCAGCAGGCAATACAGGGCGCCGATTGCCGCCAGGAACGGCAGCGCGATTAATAGGAGTCGTACAAACGCGAACCACGCGACCTGGACGAAACCCAGCACACGCAAGTAGGCGTAGCGCCACGCGTCGAGCCAGGTCACGCGGCGGTCCTCGACGGCCCCGTACCCAATCACCATGAGCACGCCGCTCTCGGCGAACAACAGCCCCAGCGACACAGCACCGACGACCAGTAGCGTCGCGATCCCGATGGGGTGGAGCAGGAAGGTCACGAGGGCAGCGTCGGTGACCACTCCCGTCGCGGTTCTGGTGAGGAATAGCTTGAGTAGCAGGCCAACGACGGGCGTGAGTATGACGACCGCTACAACCCGCACCAGCAGGTCGCTGAGAACCAGTTGCGGCCAGGTGCGCCGGAAGTCACGCAGCGACTCGACCAGGAGGGTGCCAGCCGTCTTGATGCTCACCTCTCGCCAATCCCTCTCGTGTTGGCTCGGCGAAGTCCCGAGCCAGGCCCTTGTTGTTTTGCTCTTCGCGCGAGACCGGCATTCTAGCTGATTCGCGTCTCGAGCGGAACGAGCTCGGGCGTGCGTGGAGAAAGAAAGGTATGTTCTTGCCCCCACCCCAACTGGGACCTAGAATGATCGCCGCTATCCCAGTCAATTGAACGCGTTGCCGCGGCGACCGTACTTGAAGCCGCCAGGACGGAATCATGGTACTGATCCTCGGTCTGTTCTCTTTATCCTTCGCGCTTTCGTCGGCCTTCTGCGCGGGTCGAGCCGCCGGGATCGGTAAACAAATGCAGGATGCCAGCGCCGGTGTGGTCCAACACTCGGAGGGTGCCGCCGACGACCCGGAGCGGCTGGAACAGGTCGCAGGCGCCATGGACGAGATCGGCGAGGGGCCACTGGCCCAGGAGTACGCGAAGTGGGTCCAGCGGGCCTACATCTGGGGGATTGCGGCGGTGGGGGCGTTCTTCGGCCTGCTCGTGCTGAGCTAGCCGCTATGAGGCGGGTCCACGTTCCAAAGAACGTCACCGTCAAGCCACCCAAGCTTGTCGCTCACCGCGGTTATGCGCTTCGCTACCCGGAAAACACGCTGCCCGCTTTGCGCGCCGCCATCGATGCAGGGGCCCGTTACATCGAGTTCGACGTACAGATGACGGCCGACGGCGTGCCTGTGCTGTTGCACGACGCAGACCTGTGGCGTACCGGACGTCTGGACAACAAGATTCACGACCTGACCGTCGAGCAGGTCATGCAAGTGGAAGTAAACGAAGAGGTTCGACTCGGCGGCCGCTTCAGCGACACACGCATCCCACTCTTGGGCGAGATCGTGGATCTGCTTCAAGAGCACCCGAAGGTCACGGCGTTCGTCGAATTGAAGCGCGCCAGCCTCGTCAGGGTTGGCGTCAACACGATGGTCGATCGTGTGCTCAAAGAACTGGAGCCGGTCCTGTCGCAATGCGTCATCGCTTCGTTCGATGCGACGGCCTTGGAACATGCTCGAGCGACCCGCAACATGCCCATCGGCTGGGCCCTGTTCGAGTGGAGCGACGACGCACACACAGGTGCGGAGGGGCTTCAGCCCGAGTACCTCTTCTGCGACTACATGCTCATACCCGATGACGCCGAACTGTGGAAGGGCACGTGGCGCTGGGTCCTCTACGAAGTCGTCGACCCCGAACTCGCCTTGTCGATGGCGGCATTTGGTGCGGAATTCGTCGAGACCATGGCCATCAAAGAGATGCTCTACGACCGTCGCCTGATCCCACACGGCACCTAGGTCAACAACGCGATTACTCTGACCTCCCAATCAGGAGAGACCCATGAGCGACCTCGCAGCGGCTGTAAAGAAAAACGCCGGCCTCGCCATGCTGCTCGGCATCGTCATGATCATCCTCGGCGTGATGGCCCTGTTCACGCCTCTCGCCGCAGGCGGCGCCGTGGCGATCGTCGTCGGCCTGTTCTTGCTGGTGGGCGGATTCTGCCAGCTCCTCTTCGCTTTCAAGCTGGGCGTGGGCCACGGCGGCATCCTCCTGGCGATCATTGGTCTGCTGACCATGCTGACCGGCATCTGGATGCTGACCCGGCCGCTGCAGGGGCTGTTGGCGCTGACTTGGTTCTTGGCCTTCTATTTCTTGGTCAGCGGTATCGGCGAGCTCATCGCTGGGTTCCAAATGAAGCCAGTGAAGGGATGGGGCTGGACGGCGTTCGACGGCATCGTCGGAATACTGCTCGCGATCTTCATCTGGCGGCAGTGGCCGGTTTCGGGTGCGTGGGCCATCGGGATTCTCGTCGGGATCCGTTTGATTTTCGGTGGCTGGGGATTATTCGCGTTAGGCAGCGCGGCGAGGGCTATCGCCGGCGCGGTGGAGTCGGAAGCCGCCTAGCGCTGGTCTTCGGGAGAAGCTGCCGGGTCGAGTTCCGCCTCGATGAACGACTTCATCTGGACGCCGATGTCGTTTTCGGGGTGAGTGGCGATCATCCGCTCGGCGATTCCTAGCGCCAATTCGAGGTCGCCGCGCTTCAAGTAGTGATCGGCGAGGGCGTAGAGGAAATCGATGTTGGTGGGTTCGACCTCCAGCGCCCTCAGCATGGCGGCCTCGGCCTCGGTGTTTCTCCCGAGCATCTGCTCCAGTAGGCCCAGATTGTAGTGAATCCGGGATCGTTCCGGCATGCCCTCGGAGGCCTGCCTCAAATAGCCCGCGGCGTCGGAGTACTGCTGCATTTCCGCCAGCAGTAACCCCAACGAGTAAGCGGCCTCGTGCATCTCCGGGTAGTCGTGGAGAATTTCCCGCAGCAGCGTGTCCGCCTCCGCGTTCCGGTTCATCGAGTTCAGCAGCACGGCCAGGTTCATCTTCGCCGGATAGAACAAGTCGTCGATCTCGATTGCCGTGCGGTAGTACATCTCGGCCCGTTCGGGCTCCTGAAGCGCCGAGTAGAGGTTGCCGAGATTGTGACCGGCGAACGAGAAGTCCAGGGAGTACTCCATCGCCTCCGTGAACTCGGCTATCGCTGACTCTAGCGCCTCTCGTTGGTACGGCTCCAGCATTCCCAACGGCGTGCCGGCCAGGCGCGCCGCAGCCTCGAGCCGCACGGCCTTCACCGGGTCGAACAGCAGCGGGCTCACCAGGTGCACTAGCTCTTCGGGCGATGCGGCGGCGACGGCGTCCACCGCCGTGTAGCGCACCAGCGGGTCCAGGTCGTCCAGCGCGATCCTCAGTGCCGTCGTACTCTCCTCGCCGGGGTACGAGGCGAGCAGTTCGAGTGCGGTGGCCCGAACGATGGCGGGGTACAAGGTGTCGCTGGCCATGCGGACCAGCTCGGGTCCGGCACCCGGATTACCCTCGCGCGCTGCGGCGATGACAGTACCGAAGTGAGGTTTCTTCTTCGTGCCGTACCACTCGGTGTAAGCCTCCGCCGACCACTCCACCGTCTGGTCGTCGTGGCAGCCGCTCGAGCTGCAGGCGTTGGGGATACCGATCTCCAACGTCAGGTCGGGCCGGGGATTCCTAATGCTATGGTCGGCCCGGTAGTCGATGACCATGTAGGGCTGTTCGGGCATGTGGCACTTCGCGCACAGGTGGCCATCGCTGGGCGCTCCCTCGTGCTCGCGCTTGTGAAAATGGTGTTCGAACACGTCGTAGGTATCGGCGCGGTGGCAACGGGTGCACAACTCGTTGTCCTCCGCTAGCAGCTCCAGGCTGTGCGAGTCGTGGCAATCGCTGCAGCGCACGCCGTTCCGGAACATCTTGCTCTGCTGGAACGAGGCGAAGACGTAGACCTCTTCAAGAATCTGGCCGTCGGCGTGGTACAGGCCCTCCCTGAGCAGAGAGGGCACGAGATACTGCATCAGGTCGGTGTGTGTATGGTCGTAATCGCCCAACTCGGTCCGCCGTGAGTGACAGGGTGCACACAGTCCCACCTGGTCTTCGGCGAGCATGTCTGTCGTGTTGATCACCAGACCGTAATTCGGAAGCTGGGGACGGGCCATGGGCGTGATCTCGGCCCACTCCAGATGCAACGAACCCGGACCGTGGCACGCCTCACAGCTCACGTCGATCTCGGACCACGAGGTCGAGAATGTCTTCGTCTCGGCGTCGTACCCTTTGACCAGGTTCGTGGAATGGCACTCGGCGCACATGCCATTCCAGTTCTGGCCGCCGCGTGTCCAATGCAGCCAGTCGTCGGGCGGAATGTCCTGGCCGGGATACAGGTGAAACCACTCTCCGCGCTCCGTGTCCCAGGCGATGCTCAGCGACTGCAGCCGACCCCCAGGGAAGGGGATGAGGTACTGTTGCAGTGGCTCGTGGCCGAAGGTGTGAGTGATCTCGAATTCGGCCCGTTCGCCGTCGGGCCCCTGGGTGTAGACGAAATAGCTGCCGTCACGGGTGTAGAAGCGAGCGTAGATATCCCCATAGGTGAACTCTGAGTCGTCGAAGTCGCCCACCACGCTGCTGTCGCTGGCCAGGGCCATCGCCTTGTCGTGGTCCGACCCGCGCCATGCATCGGTCGCAGCCTCGTGACAGTCGACGCAGTTGTCGCGGCCGACGAACGTGGCCATCGGTCTGGCCAGCAGCGAGCGCGCCGCCCGGTCGCGGTTCTCCTTGATGGCATGGAGCGGCACGGTCATCACGATGACCGCCGTGGCGATGATCCCCGCCATCTTCCAGCGGAACATCGGGTCGCCGTGAGTGCTCACGTTGCCAGATCCATCATCCATCAGACGGGCGTCACCTGCGTCTCGTCGAACGCCGTGCGTTTGATCGGTTCGATGATATCCACCTTCACCACACCGTTCTCGATTCGCACGGGGTAGGCGTCCAGCGGTCGCGGCGCGGGCGGGCTCAGCACGACCCCTTTCTCGTCGTACTCCGACGAGTGGCACGGGCAGATGAAGCGCCCCTCGGTGTCGTCCCAGGGGACGGTGCAGCCCAGGTGCGTGCAGACGCGAGACAGTGCCAGGAAGCTGCCATCCTCCAGTCGCGAAAGATAGAATTCACCTCTCTGAAACGCTGTAACTGATTTCACTTCAAAGCGTTCCACCGGTCCAGCTATGACCGTTCCTACCTCTTCCGCCAGCGAGCGAGGGTTAAGGAAATCGACCACCAGCCACAGGTACTCCAATAGCGCCACTCCGCCCAACGCCAGCCAGACCTGCCAGAAGAAGCGCCGCCGCGAGGACGAGGGCTCGACCCCAACGTCCGGCTGAGACGCGGCCACGGGTTCGACTGCCACAGGCTCGGGTGCACGGTCGGTCCGATCGGGGTCAGGTGTGGACTCGGCCGCCTGTGACCGCGCATCCGACTGTTCCCGCCTTGGTGACTCGGCGGCACCGGGGATGGACGGACGCGTGCGCTGTGTTTTCTTCTTCTTCCGTGGTTTCTTCTTGCGTGACTTACTCATTGACTCGAGCGTTAGGGCCAGGCCAATGCCATGCCGGGGCCCCGGAACCAGACTCCCGTCACGGTGAGAACGACAAAGGCGACCGTCAGGAGAACGAAGATTGACTGGATCGCCTCGTCCTTCGAAGCGGACAGCCCTTGCTTCAGGATCAGGTAGAATGCGATCACCGCCGCCACAAGCAGGGTGACAGGAATCAAGCCCTCGCTGATCCCGGGCGGCAGGCCGGGCATCCAGACGCTGTAATCCAACCAATACTCATCCAGCACCACCCACAGCGGTGTGACGATGAGTGCGGTTATCGCAGCGATTGCGGCCAGTCGCCGTCCCCTGGGTGACATGAACCAGATGCCTTCAGTGTCATCATGGTACGTCAAGTACGGGATGGCGATCAGCGCGATCACGGCCAGCAATGGGATCACGACCACCGCGAACAGTGGGTGGAAGTGTAGTAGCAGCTCCTGAATTCCCAGGAAATACCACGGCGCCTTAGCCGGGTTCGGGCTCAAGCCAGGGTTCGCCGCCTCTTCCAGAGGGGCGTTGAAGAGGAGCGAGAACACCATAATGAGAGCCACGAGACAAAGCGCGACCGATACCTCTCGCACCAGAAGGTTGGGAACAAAAAGGACGTTTTCGGGCCGTTCTTCTCGCTTTTCCCCCGACGATCGGGGGTACACGACTCCATGGGCCCTTCGCACACGCCAGAAGTGCCAGGCCATAACCAGGACCAGGAGGACTGGGAGTACGGTCGTGTGGAACGTATAAAAATTGATGAGCGTGGCTTGACCGATCTCGGGACCGTCCCGAATCACGTTCTGGAGCCACTCGCCCATGAACGGCACGTATCCGAGCATGCCGATGCAGATCGTGATCGCCCAAAAAGACAGCTGGTCCCAAGGCTGCAGGTAGCCGGTAAAGTTCGACGCGACGACGAAGACCAGCAGGGCGAGCCCGATCAGCCAGTTGAACTGGCGTGGATGATGGTAGCCGCCGGTGAAGTAGACCCGTAGCAAATGCAGAAACACGACGACGATCATGAAATTCGCCGTCCAGTGATGGATGTTGCGGACGAATCGTCCGAACAGAATTCGATCTTGGAGGAACAGAATCGAGCCGTAAGCGCCTTCTGGCGAGGGTTCGTAAACGAACATCAGCAAGATGCCCGTCGCGGCGGAAAGCACGAATAGCACCAGCGACATGCCGCCCAGCCCGAAGGTGTGGGTGTATTTGAGCGACTTTTTTGGCAGGCGTAGCGGGCGCAGGTGCAGAATGAGATTGTTGACGACGACCCACTTCCGCTCGCGGTCATCCCGGGGATAGATGGGACCGCGGAATATGGACTTCCAGATTCGGGTGCCGAGGCGATCGTCTTCGGGCTCGTTCTGCGCCATCAAGCGTGTGTGATCAGTAATTGGTAATCAGTAAGTAGTCCTGCCGGCGGCAGGACCGAGTGAGGGATAATGGTTCTCTTGGCCGGAGTCAATAAGATAACGTGGATTCCGGAGTCGATTAGGGGCGTGGTTGTGCCTGTGGGGCCCGAGGATTGGGGTCGTAGGGCTTCCGTCGATGGCCGTCTGTTTGTATAGTGGTGGCACCAATAATAAGACCGGAAAGCGGTCGACCCACACGCGATTAGGCCTGGATAAGCAAGAGGTGAGCGATGGCCAAGAAATACGTGTCGAACAAGGACTACTCCGTTCGAATATTCAAGAGCGACTTCATGGAGCTCTTCTCTCATGTGCACTTCGCAGTTCCGCACATGATCTTCATCCCCGTGCTCGGATTCATGTTCTACCTGAGCTACTCCCGGGGTCTCGAGCCGGGTCGCATCGGCCTGCTGTTCTTTGGCGGCGTGCTGTTGTGGACGGTGGCGGAGTATTTCGTTCACCGGTTCGTATTCCACTCGCCACCGGAGTTGGAGGATCGGGTTCGAGAGATAGTTGCCGAGCTTCCGGACGGCGAGCCGGCGCTGCAACATCTGAAGACGCTCCGGCAGAAGCATTACTTCCTGGCCCACGGCGTGCACCACGACTTTCCCAACGACACGAAACGTCTGGTGATGCCTCCTTCGCTTAGCATCCCGTTGGCTATCGCGTTCTACGCTGTCTTCAGGTTGATCTTCGGTACCGGTGACGCGCCCGCGCTGTTCGCCGGGTTCCTGTTCGGCTACTTGATCTACGATACGATTCACTACGCCGTCCACCACTTCAGTTTGAGGGGCCGGATCATGCTGTATCTGAAGAAACAGCATTTCCGCCATCACTACGGCGACTCGACCCGGGACTACGGGGTCAGCAGTCCGCTGTGGGACGTGGTTATGCGCACCTTCGGCCGAGGCAGCACGCAGTCCTGAATCCGGCACGATATGCGAGGCCTCCTGGGCGGACTTGCCCGCGGGGGCCTCGTTTTGCATCGTAACCGCAGCCTTCCGCAGCACCGCCCCAATCACACCCGGACCCTCCTCCGCGGAGGACGCCGATGCCTTTTCAGCAGTTCAGCCAGAGCATGCCGAATTTTCAATACGACCCCGTCGAATACTGGGCTTCCAGAATTTTGGCCTGGGGCCTCGTGGTCGCGATTCTCGTCGTGCTGTATGCCGCGGTCAAGGTCTATCGCGGGCAGATGCAGGGTTTCGCGGCCAAGGGGTTGCTTTTCGCTGGCATAGTCCTGCTTCCGATATTCACGGTCTCGACGGGGATGCTGCTGGTCTTCGTGAGGGCGGAGCGTGTAGAGTTCTGTGGGTCGTGTCACCATGCGCTGGAATCGTTCGTCGATGATATGCGGAACCCGCAGAGCGAAGGGCTGGCTGCGGTACACTTCAAGAACCGCTACATCGCTAGCAACCAGTGCTACGAGTGTCACACGTCCTACGGATTGTTCGGGACGTTTCAGGCCAAGCTCGCCGGTATCGCCCAGGTATCCCGCTATTACACGCGCACGTACGAGGTCCCGTTGAAGATGTTGAAACCCTACAGCAACGAGGACTGTCTGAAATGCCATGCCGCTTCGATGAAGTGGCTGTCTCACCAGGTACATACCCCGGCGGGAATGGGCGAGGCGCTCTTCGACGACGATGTGTCATGTATGGACTGCCACGGCACAGCCCACCACGTGGCTGAGGGCGAGGAGGCGTCATGAACGTGCTGGGGCGCCTGCCGACTCTTGGGTCCGGCGCGATTCGGTGGCTGACCATCGCCGCCCTCTCGCTCACGCTGTTGGCCCTCCTGATATCGTTGCAGTTTGTGCTCCGTACCACGGGTGGCACTCTGTTCCTTTTCTCCACTCTCGCACCGATGCTGGTTTTTGTCGCCATTACGATCTACGCTGGCGTCACTCTCCATGAATACCATCGCGCGCACAAGCTGTTCGAGATCGAACGCTTCCAGCCGGGTCAGTATGTGTTTCGGCAAGGCGATGCCGGCGACTGTGCCTACTTCATCCGAAGCGGTGAGGTGGAGGTCGTGGTTGAAGAAGACGGTAGGGTCTTGGCCCGACTCGGGGCCGGCGAATACTTTGGCGAGATGGCGTTGCTTTCCAACAGGCCGCGGAATGCCACGGTTCGTACTGTCGCGCCCGTCGAGTTGGCCGTCTTAGGGAAGAAAAACTTTCTCAACATGGTCCGGCTTCTGCCCTCTGCCGAACAGGCCATTCTGAGCACCGTCAAGGCGCGAGCCATGGAACGGGGCGGGGAAGCCACGGTCACCGACCTCGATTCGAGCTAGGCGCTTGGCACGAGGTTGACAGCTTCAAAGACCCCATCTAGCGTAGCGACCTATGTTCTGGGTCGACCACGTCGCCATCGGCAACGGCATAGGTGCCATCCTCCTTCTGAGCTTCGCATCTGGCGCGCCCGCCCAAATGCAGCGGGCAGGAGCGCTGGCAACTCCTCCGAGATGACCTGATCGACTACTCCGATGCGGATTCGTGTCCGTCCCCACCACGCATCGATGATGCGGCCCAAGCCGACAGTCCGATAGACAGCACAAGAAAAATCAGAAGCCATCCGTCCGCGTCTCGAAGACCCGGAAACAGGTTGCGCTCGAAGAACGCCATGAAGCCATTGGCTGAACCGTGAAAGAGAGTGAGAACCAGGACGCTGCCGCCAGCGCGAAAGTACAGCCACGTCGCAATGAAGCTCAACGGAACGGTGAACAACAACTGGCCGATGAGGTTGGCAAGCGGCGAAGCTCCGATGAGGTGGCCGGGCAGATGCCAGAACGTCCAGACGACACCGATGATGAAACTGGCCATCGCAGGCCCGTAACGACCCGTCAGCGGCGATAGCGCGTATCCACGCCAACCCAGCTCCTCACCCAGCCCGCCGCCCAGAAATGTGCGGACGGCCAACCAGAACAAAAGCGCGGATAGGGTGGCAGGCCACGCGAGATTGGCCGACGCCAGGAAGCTGGAGTCCAACAGAGCGTAAAGGCCCATGGCCAGGAGCATCACGACCGCCGGTCCCACGATGGCCAGGGCGTACCAAACGCCGTCCACTCGCCAGCGGAACAACTTGCCTACGCGCCTCCTCAGCTCTCGATGGCCGCCCAAGAAGGTAGCCGCGATCAGCCCGGCAAGCGTGGGGCCGAAGTCGACGATCCGGGTTAGGGCCCAGACCACTGGTACAGGAAGCACCAGGCGATCCGCGACGCTGCCAAGGTTGAACGTCGTCTCGGCCATCCCCATCAAGCTTCCGAAATCTTCGAGGCCGGCCCTCCGGGCGACGAGGTGGAGTGCCAGGGCCGCGGTCCAGCTGATGACGTAGGCCAGCGCAAAGAAAAGAATGACCGGTCGCAGGCCTGCTGCGCCGCTTGAGTTGTCCTTCGCAGAGGTCATGTGCCGGGAGTGTAGCCTTCGAGGCGGGCCTTGAGTCGCGCGAGTGTGTCCAGAAGTTCCTTCCGCGCCAGCGAGAGGACCAGGTTGTTGGGGACGAAGCGAAGCAGGCCACCGACATCGGCCTCGACGCGCATGGTGACTTTCGTCACAGCTCCTTCAGACTCCCAGACAATTTCGCCCACTGCTTGCGTGTCCGAATCGGGCGCCGTCTTGTAGGCGACTCGTTGG
The DNA here is from genome assembly GCA_039589995.1 of Gemmatimonadota bacterium. Classification (GTDB taxonomy): domain Bacteria; phylum Gemmatimonadota; class Gemmatimonadetes; order Palauibacterales; family KS3-K002; genus JBDHGH01. Next base: position 22,358 of record JBDHGH010000085.1, read on the forward strand.
TTGGGCTCGTAGATCGTATTGATGTATACATTCTCGAATCGCTTGCCCATGAACTCGCTGACGTAGCGTCTGACCGTTCCCACACCCGGTTCGCCTTCCGGTTCCTGAACGGCCTCGCGCAGATTCGGCTGCCATTCGTGCTCCCGGTTGATGTCCTGCATGTACTCGAACACATCTCCTACCGGACGCTGTATTGCGATGCTTTCTTCGTACCTCAGCAAGTTGGCCCTTGTCCTAGTCGTCGTTGTCGAACCCTAGCACGTCCTCGTCGTAATAGTCCAGCTTGTGGAGTGGCATTACGACGCTTGACAGCACGTTCAGTACGTGGGCCGCGATGCGCTTGTAGTAGCGGGCACCCATGACGATGGCAACGGCGCTGCGAGCTTTCAGGTCGCTGCTTGCAACACGTTCGATCAGCGCATCACATCGATGCGTAATCTCTCTCCCTTCCCGGGTCAACTCCAGCGCCCGCGATCGGTTCGAACTGGCGAATACCGCGGCAGTGGCTGCGAAAGCGGCTTCGGTGCCCGAGCGGATCTCGCGCAGCTCGCCGACAAAATCGTCGTCGGGGAGTGGGTCCGGGTGATAGTCCCTGACTTCCGACAGGTTCTTCGAGTAGTCGCCAAGCCGCTCGACGTCCTTGACCAGGCTCATCAATAGCAAGCAGTAGGGCAGCGAGGCTGAAGTCCCGGCTAACGACAAGTGCGAGATCACCTGTTTGCGGATCGTTCGCTCCGCCTTGTTGACCGCGACATCTTGCTTGTAAATGAAAGTGCGTTTTTCCGGCGACTCCGAGTCGCCGAAGTAGACGTCACCTGCCGAGACGGTCATCTCGTATGTCGTCTTGAGCATCTCGGTGAAATTACGACCCATTTCGGCGAGAGGTCTCTCCGAGCGGAAGATGCTGAGCAGTTCACGAAGCATAGCTGGTCTCCGATCCTACCATTAGAACAATCGGTCCAGGACCGCGAGAAGTGCGGGTAGACCGTAAAACAGGCCGACAACGTACAGCAGGGCGTATCTGCGCGACCGAACCGCAACTCCGGCCAGTCTTCGAGCCAGCGACAGCGGGATCTCGCGCAATCTCGGAAAGGGATAGATGATCAGCATAGCGCTCAGGTTAAAGAGCAGATGGACGATGGCGATGGTGATCCCCCAACGCGCGTTGGGTCCGGTGACAGCCAGCGCCGCGAGAAGCGCCGTGATCGTAGTGCCGATGTTGGCGCCGATGGTGATCGGGAAGGCTTGCGCCAACGTGATCAGGCCGGCTCCTGCCAGAGGCACCAGGAGCGACGTAGTGATCGAACTGGATTGGACCATGACCGTCACCGCCACACCAACCAGGATCGCAAAGGCCGGCGCCTTGTGCAGCCCCCTGGATACGATCCCCTCCACCCGCGTGTGCATCGCCCCGCGCATCACGCGGACCAGCAGCATCAGGGCGATGTAGATCAATACACCTGAAACAAGTATCAGCATGATGGCCTGAAGCTGTCCTGAGCCACCGACGACTTCGACCGCCCCTTTGATCGGTTTCAGCGCCGCCTTCAACGCACCCCTGATAGGACTGTCGTAGGTGACGCCACCTACCAAACCCGTGAGTTGCCCCGAAAGCCAGGTGGCTGTTCGTTGCAAGTAGTGAGTGGTCAACTCCATGGGCAGCAGGATCAACACAGCCATGTAGTTGAAGAAGTCGTGGCAGGTGGCTACAGAAAATGCCCTGTAGAACTCCTGCTTCCGCCCCATGTGGGCCAACGAGACGATGGAATTGGTCACGGTCGTCCCGATGTTCGCGCCCATCACCATCGGGATGGCGTTGGCAAGCGGGAGCGGGTCTTCTGGTGCGGCGACCAGGGCCACGATCAGCGATGTGGTGACCGAGGAACTTTGCATCAGCGTCGTCGCCAGGATGCCGACGATCAGGCCCATGAAGGGATTGCTGGT
>JBDHGH010000086.1:0-15485 GCA_039589995.1 Gemmatimonadota bacterium
TATACTCAGCTCGCCGACGATCTCATCGGTGACGTCGTGTGGTACCAAGCGACGGTCGAGAACTGCGCAGGCAGTGAAGAGACGGAGCCTTTTCCCAACATGACGGTAGAGCGGCTCGCGGGCAAAGAAGTCCCCAGTTTGGGGGATATGTGCAAGATCTTCCCGTGGCGGTGGTCCGACTTTTATGACGGCCGCGAGAAGGAACTAAAGGACGTCCTAAACATCGACATCGCCGAACTGACCACATGGGCGGCTGGCAATTCACAGCGAACCGCAGAGCTCATTTATGTCGACTTCGTGATGCCCAGCGACATCGCCAACTACAAACCCGTGACCAAGGATAAGGTGCCGGATGCGACCGTCGATCCCGCTGTACGTATCACTAACGGTTCCGCGCTACCGAATCCCTTGACTGTCTCGACAGAGTGGCCGGTCTACGTCCGGGGTAACTACAACAGCATTAACAAACAGCCGTCGGCGATCGCCGGTGACGGCATCACCTTACTCTCCCCTGCTTGGTCCGACGCGAGCAACAAGCCTGATCCGACGGTCTTCAGCTCGTGCAAGGGAATTGTCAACAGCGCCTGCCCGGCCTACCTGAGTTGGGCACTCACGTGGACGAAGAAGAACTCGTCCGAGACCACCGTCAACGCCGCGTTCCTCGCCGGCCACTGGCCCACCCCCTGCGACCACGAATCCTCTACGTGCATCGCGGACGGTACCTCGGCCTACTACACCGACTGGTACGGCGGCGGCCTGGAGAACTTCCCGCGCTTCCTCGAGCACTGGTTCGACGCGGGCGGCAACCGAATGGTCCTGCACTACAAGGGAGCCTTGGTCAGCCCGTTCACCAGCCAGAAGACGACCGGTACCTGGAACGGCATCTACTACACGCCGCCCCAGCGCGACTGGGCCTTCGACACCGACTTCCAGGACCCGCGGATGTTGCCGCCGGGCACCCCCAACGTCGGGTACATAATCCGCACCGCAATGCGAGAAGCTTACTAGCCCGTTTTCCCAAGAACACCGGCTAAGACCCAGGGGGTCGCCAATTCTGGCGGCCCCTTTCTCTTGCCCAGGAACCGCTTCCGCCTCCCACCCCTGTGCCACTTGACCGGCGCTTGATTCCCCTTTTGCACACTTGCCGCGACTGATGCGCCAGCAGGTCCGTGACTTGGCAACAGGTCCGGCCCTGCGTCCCCGGCGCGGAGCTGCGGAGAATCAGGATATCAGCTTCACATGCAGAGACACCCAAACTCGAGGGAGGCAACCATGTTCCACTGCAAGACCCGCGAGCCCAAGAGGCTCGGAGTTCTGCTCGCCGCGCTGTTCCTGCTCGCCGCTTGCGACAGGGACAGCCCGGTCGAGCCCATCACGCAAAGCGACGGCATCGCCGACCCGGCCGAGCATCTCGCTCGCGCCCACGACCGAGGCGCCGTCGTCATGACCCGGAACCTGTTCGTCGGCGCTCCCGTCGAGATGATCTACGCGCCTGGAGCGAACATCCCCGAGGCGGCCGCCGCTCTCTGGGACTGGGTCCAGTCCACGAAGTTCGAAGAGCGCGCCGAGGCCATCGCCAAGGAGATCGCCCGGAACCGGCCTCACGCCATTGGGCTGCAGGAGGTGTCGATCTTCAACATCATCACGCCGTGTCCCCTCGGTCCTCCGTTCTGTCCACCCCTCGCCGAGGTCCCCACGGAGGAATCGCTGGACTTCCTGCAGGTCTTGCTGGGCAAGCTCGCCGAGCGAGGCGTCATGTATCAGCCGGTATCGGTCTCACCGAACTTTGTAGGTTACGTGCCGATGTACGACGCCGAGTCATCCACCGGGCTCAGCCTCATCGCGCTGGCCGACCTGGACGTGATCCTCGTGCGTCACGATGTCGGGTGGTCCAATCCGCAGAACGCAAACTACGATAGGAACCTCAACGTCGAGCTGGCGGGCCAGCAGCTGGAGATCCTGCGCGGCTGGGCCTCCGTCGACTTGTCGGTGAACGGTCTCGATTTCCGTTTCGTGACCACGCACCTGGAGCCTCAGACACCTGACCCCACCATCCAGGTCGATCAGGCCAACGAGTTGATGGATATCCTGGCCAATTGGACCAGGCCCGGCGAACCCTCGCTGCCGACGATCGTGACGGGGGACATGAACTCGGCGGCCGATGGCAGCGACACGCCGACCTACGGGAACTACATCGATGCCGGGTATGTCGATGCCTGGGGTCCGATCCGCCGCGGATACACGTGCTGTCAGCCCGAGGACCTGACGAACACTCGTTCGGCACTCGATCGACGCGTCGATGTCATTCTTCTGAGAGGGGATTTCGGGCACCTGTTGCCTCTGCGCACCGCCGTGTTCGCCTGGCGAGTGGGCCACAGAGTCAGGGACAAGACGCCTTCGGGCTTGTGGCCGTCCGATCACGCGGGCGTGGTCGCGGCCATGAGGCCCGCCGCGGGATTCAGGGCCGAGTAGTCGAATCCAGCGGACAACCCTTGCTGTCGATCGGGATCGGGTCTCGTCTGAGACCCGGTCCCGGTCGGCATGGCGCTCGGGCCGCGATGCTGTCCGCAGACTGTCGGCGAAGGCGCAACGGCCCTGTCACTTGATCGAGATATCGAGCGCCGAGCGATATCGTAACACACTACAATATAGAGACTTAGACAAGCAGAGGCGATTGGGTCTTCGATGGCATAGGACTTGTAATCGAAGAGATCGTAGCTCTTTTCCTCCCCCTTGGCGGGGCGTCCCGGCGGGATGTAGATGGGCCGCTGCCCGTGCGGCTCGTTTGCGGAGCCGGGCGCCCCGCCGCCATTTGAAGCCCTAGGCCGCGACCACGCGATTCCGTAGGACCCCCACACCTTCGACCTCGACCTCGATCACATCACCCGGCACCATCGCATCCGTGGTGCCCGGTGTGCCCGTGAAGATCACGTCACCGGGGAAGAACGTGATGTAGCGGCTGGCGTACGATACGATGGTCTCGATGCTGAAGATCAGATCCTTTGAGCTTTCCGATTGGCGAACCTCACCGTTCAGCCTGGACTGTACCAACAGGTCGTTGTGGTCCAGCCCGGTGGCGATCGCCGGGCCGAGCGGTCCAAACGTGTCCGACCCCTTGGCCCGAACCCATTGCAGGTCTCCGCGCTGCCACACACGTTCGCTGACGTCGTTACCGGCGGTGACTCCGAAGATGTGATCGGACGCTTCCGACTCCGACACGTTCTTGGTCTCCCTTCCGATCACGATCACCAGCTCGCCCTCGTAGTGAACGGTATCGGCGTCGGCCGGGATGACGATCTCATCGTCACACGCGATGATCGAAGTCGGAAACTTGGCGAACAGACCCGGAACATGTGGCTCCGACCGCTCTCCCAGGTGGCTGCGGTAGTTCAGGCCCACCGCGATCACCTTGGACGGCTGGCAGGGAGCGAGCAGCCGCACATCCGAAAGCGGCACGCTCCGACCTGTCGCGACGGGCGATAAGAAAAGATCCCCCTCCAGCTCGTGTATCGTATCGCCCTGGAGTTCCCCGTAAGAGACGACGCCCTGGTGAGAATAGCGTACGAACCGAGCGATCTGATTCGGCGACAAATGTTTCTCCTGTTGACCCGGTGGTCAGTGCTCTATCCGGTCGGCGGTCCACGAAGCGCCAACGCAACGGAGCGGTCGCTCTGAAGCCGACACCGCGGCCGCCCTCGTTCTCCTAAGTGCATATATGTCAATCTCTTATGGTAACACGAGCCGCGTCGAACGCGGGGGCTTCCGAATGGCATGGACCTTGACATCACATCGGATTGGCCTTCCCCGAATATGGTGGGGTGCCCATCGTCACCTCCCCCGCCGGCGCTTAGGCGCTCCGGACCGGCGTGGCGCACCCCGCCGCCAACCCCCAGGGCCGAGAGGGGGTCACCGATACATCGCTGACCCCTCTCTTTTTTTACTTCATGCCAGACTTGACCGTAATGGTCTCCAACCCGTGGGCATCGGGTCCAGTCTCCGCTCTCCTCAAAAGCCAGGCGAAGAAGAAGCCTAAGAATCCGAGTATCGAGAAAATCCACATGCCCATCGCGTAGCCACCGGGGTTCTGAACGGTGGCGCCGGAGTAGTCGTTGGCCCAGCCGATCATGAAGTTGAACCCCGCCAGTCCGATGTTCTGGATCATCGTCATCAAACCGTAGGCGGTCCCCAGCTTGTTCTCCTCGATCAGGTAGGCCACCGACGGCCACATCACCGCGGGCACCAACGAGAACGCGATACCCATCATCGCCATCGGCACGAGCAGCGGGACATTCGTGTACGCCATCATCAAGTAAACCGGAACGAGCAGCAGCGAGCCCCACATCATGAACAGCGAGCGCTTCCCTATGCGATCCACCATCAGTCCGAAGATCGGCGTGAAGACCATGGCGAACAGCGTGATCAAGCTGGACAGGAAACCGGCCCACTCGCGACTGGTAGCGTGAGCCTCCTGGAAGAACTTGATCGCGAAGGTCTGGAACGGGAAGATCGCCGAGTAGAACGTCACGCACAGCAACACGACATAGATGTAGCTCTTCGGGAAACGGAACAGGTCGGCGAAGACGACCTTGTCCGTGGCGCCCGCCTCGCCCATCTCGTACTCCGCTGCCGCCTTGTCTTCCATGATCCAGTAGATCACGGCGCCGACGATGCACAGCGTGGCCACGACCACGGAGATGAGCAGCGGCCAACGCCAACTCTCGTATGCCGGTCGTGCCCATGTCGGCGAGTTGAGCGCGAGGAACGATCCAAGCCGGGCGATGGTCAGGTTGACGCCGAACGCGAAGCTTAACTCCTTGCCCTTGAACCACTTAGCGATCGCGGTCGTGACCGAGACGATCAGCGACTCGGCGCCGATCCCGAAGATCAAGCGCCCCGTCGCCATCACCGCCAGACTGCTGGATACCGCTGTGACGACCGCACCCACGAAACAGAGCGCCCCGAACAGGAACGTCGCCTTCTTCACACCGATCTTGTCGATGATGATGCCACCGATCAGCACCATAATGACGTTCGGCACGCTGTAGATGGCGTTCAGCAGCCCGATGTTGCTGTCGGAGAACCCGAGCTGCTCCTTCAGCAGATCGGCTATGGGACTGACTGCATCGTAGACGTAGTAGTTGCCGAACATCGCCAAGCTGATGACGACCAGAACCGCCCAGCGGTAGAAGACGGGCGGCGGCGGCTTCGGCGGTGTCGCTTGCACGGCTCCAGGCTCGGTCATTTGCCCTCCAAAGTTTCTGAGGGAATTTGGATCGGCATTGGGAATGTCGATTACTACAGCAATAGAACAATAGAGCATTCGAAGTCGAAGTTTGTCCATTGCCCGGGCAGGGCCCTCGTTCGACTTCTATTGCTCAAATGTTCTAATGTTCTAATGCTCGAAATTCCCAACGAACAATCGACATTCCCAATGAAACGGTCGGCCAACAAGATGGGACGCGCCCCGGCCGGGGGCAAATGCAACTCAACTCCTAGTGTCTGACCAGCGCGTGGGGTATACTCTCCTCGCCATCTTATCCGGGAGACGCCTTGCGCCGATCGCAAGCATCGATATTCAAGTTCTGGCTGCCCCTGGCGGCGACCTGGCTGATGATGTCCGTCGAGGGCCCGTTCCTCGCCGCAGTCATCGCCCGCCTTCCGGATCCCAAGTTCAACCTCGCCGCTTACGGAGTGGCGTTCGCGTTCGCGATCCTGGTGGAAGCCCCGGTCATCATGATCATGAGCGCCTCCACCGCCCTGGTAGAGAACGGCCCCAGCTTCAAGAAGCTTCGGAATTTCACTTACTCGCTCAACATCGGGATCAGCGTGGTGATGATCCTCGTATTGATTCCGCCGGTGTTCCGATTCATCGCCCAAAGCCTCATCGGCTTGCCCGACGAGGTGGCGCGTCTGACTCACGGCGCCCTGATCATCCTGCTACCGTGGCCGGCCGCGATTGGTTACAGGCGGTTCTTTCAAGGACTCCTCATTCGTGCCGGCATGACGCGCCTGGTCGCCTACGGCACCGTGGTCCGCATTTCGGCCATGACGTCCACCGCGCTGCTTCTCTACATATTCACATCGATCCCCGGAGCCTACCTGGGGGCGGCGGCACTCAGTGCCGGTGTTTGCGTGGAAGCGGTGGTCGCCCGTCTCATGGCCCGCGGCACGGTCCGCCGGCTAATCCGGATCGCGGTCGAAACGGACGAGCACGAGCGCCTCGACTACGCTCGCATCCGGCACTTCTATATTCCGCTCGCCCTCACTTCTCTGCTGGGGTTGGCGGTGCAGCCCATGGTCACGTTCTTCATGGGTCATGCGCGTTACCCGCTCGAGTCGCTGGCCGTGCTTCCGGTGGTGGGCGCGCTGTCATTCATCTTCCGGGCGATGGGCCTCAGCTACCAGGAGGTGGCCATTGCTATGCTCGGCAAGAACCACCAACACTCGCGAGAACTCGGGCGGTTCGCGCTCAACCTCGGGCTGGCATCTTCGGTGGCCCTCGGCATCATAGCGTTCACGCCTCTCGCTCGAGTGTGGTTCGAGACGATTTCAGGACTCACGCCGGAGCTCAGCGCCTTCGCCATCATTCCGACCCAGATCCTCGTTCCTCTCCCGGCGATGTCGGTCCTGCTCTCGTTTCAGCGCGCCATTCTGGTTCAGGGTCGCTTCACCCGACCCATCACCGCGGCTACCGCGGTCGAAGTCGGCGGAATTCTCCTGGTGCTGTTCGCTCTGATTCAGGGATTGAACGTGGTGGGGGTGACGGCCGCGGCGATCGCTTTCGTCGCCGGCCGCCTGGGCAGCAACTCGTACCTGGTCCCGCCCTGTCTTCGTGTGCTGCGGTCCGCCAGTCGGTAGGGTTTCACGCCAAAGGGATCACTCGCTAGCGGCGTGCTCCATCAGCAGTGGGAAGAGTTGTTCCTCCACGGCGAGCAGTCGCCCGTTTGCCATCTCCAGGCCCCAGCCCGACCCGCCTCCGATGATTCCGCTGATGTAAAGCAACCCGACCATCTCGACGCCGTGGAACCGTGCCACGGTGAAGGCGGCCGATAGCTGCATATCGATGGCAAGGACGCCGTTCTCGGCTATCTCGCGCCGAAAGCGGTCCGTTTCGCGATAGATGGCGTCGGTGGTCGCGACCGCGCCTACGCGATGCGCGATATCGTTCGTGGTGAGAAGCTCGGACAGCGACTGTACGCTCGCTTCATCCGGAAAGGATACACGAGCGGACTGGCGATAGTGCGCCGACGTACCCTCGTAGACATAGGCCTGGCTGGCGACGACGACGCCACCGACCGGCAGAGCCGGCTTCTTGTCGCCTGCCGGATGCGCGGCGCTGCCCACCGAGATGAACCGCTTGAATCCGACGGCGATCAGTTCCTCCAGTAACAACGCCGCCATCGGGGCGCCCGCGCTGCAGCGTACGACCGCGAACGGCAGACCCTGCTCGGGATAACAGAAGTGCACGCTCGTAGGCTCCACGCAGCCGATGTCCACGTCCTCGTGGGGATATGACCGCAGTGCCAGGTCGAGCATGCTGCTGGAGTGACAGATGACGCAGGTCCGCGGTACGGGTGGAAGAGACAATCCGTGCCGTGGAGCGACGTGTTCGACCGGGCGTGAGTAGGCCTCGCTCAATTGACTGGGCTGGCTCGTCGACCTCAAGTCGACCCCTTTCGCCTTCGCGTCAGGCATCCGATCCCCCGATCGAGACCGCCGACGGGTACTTCCCCATTCGCGCCACGGTTTGCTCGTTGCCGTTATCCAAGGCCGTGGCGCCGAGTAACGAGCGCAAGAAACTCGCGAACCGTTCGTACGCGATCTTGAAGTTCGATTGGATTTGTCTCTCGCCGGGCAGCATCGCCATTCGCCAGGACGGCAGCCACGGATAAGGGTTGGCTTTCCAAAGCACCACCGACCCGTCCACATGGCACGCATAGTCGATGGCCAGGTAGCCGAGACCCAGAGCACGCGCCGCTCTCAGCATCAAGTCGGGTTCGTCCAGCTGTCCCGTCACGAAATCCCATTCGGCCCTAAGCGACTCCCAGTGCGGCTTGCGGTACTTCATGACGCGACGTACTCGCGGGCCGCACGCCTTCAGGCTCGCGAACGTCGAATTACCACTGTGCACGATGGGTTCTTCGGAGAAGTAGACGTGGTTCGCCATCAGAATATCGCCGAACACGAACACGCGCTTCTTGTGATAGAGATTGGCCCACACATCCAGTCGCCCGGCCGCCCGGTAGCTGTCCCGCGTGTCGATGAATCGCGTGACCACTCCCGGGCACACCAGCGTCTCGTCGGGTATCGCCTTCGCCTGGTCGACTCCGCTGCAATAGTGCGCGCCATTCTGAGCGTGCTCCCAATCCCCGCGAACCACGACCGGGAAGTCCTTGGTTGCTACGATATCGAGAAGCTCCTCACGGCACTCGAACCTCTCGCACGACGGTGTCGGGATGCCCGAGTCAGCCCACAGCGGCGCTTGTACGCTCTTGATGCTGTTGGACAGCGCTTCGGGTGGGTTGATGACCGGATAGCCTCGGTCCCGTGCCCAACGGGCCAGTCCGAGCGCCTCCTCGTAGCACTTGGGATACAGCTTCTCGAGCGGATCCGCCAACATGAAGACCACCGCCTGCACGTCATCCAGTGCGGGCAGCCAGGTTCCCGTTTCGTGGAGGATGAGCCGACGGTACAAGCCGGGGTGATAGTCGGCAATGTATCGAAAAGCCGGGCGCATGAAGTCGGGAATCCGTCCCCGGTTCTCTCCGTGACGTACGATTAGTACGCGGCTTTCTCCAGGCTCGATGCCAACGTTCTCACGAAGTTCTATCATGGAGCGCTTTCACTCATCGTCAGCATCATCTAATCCCCAGCCAGCCCGTGCGCATCCCGCGCAAGGGCACCCAAGAGATTTCGCCGTCGTAACAACCCGCGCAGCCGCTCGTTGACGACCACGTAGTACCAACCCACGCCCAGCAGCAGTATGCCAACGCTTGTCGCGGCGAGAGTCGGCTTCTTGAAGAACACGCTGACGAGCATGACGATTGAAACGACCATGAATATCGCCGGCACCACCGGGTAGCCCCATGTTCGGTACGGGCGCTTCAGCTCGGGGCGTTTTCGCCTGAGCACGAAAACGGCAGCGACCGCCGCGACATGGAACGGCCACGTTCCCAGGACGAACAGGCCGGCCAACTGCTCGAACGTCTGGAAAGACACGTACGTGATGCCCAGGGTGGCCGCGAGCAGCGTCGCAACGTGAGGCGTGTCGTATCGAGGGTGCAGCTTACCGGCGCGACCGAAGAGAAGCCCGTCCTGCGCCATCGCGTAGTACGTCCGCGGCCCGAACATCGTAGACGCGAGGATGGCCCCGAAGGTCGAAACCATCACGATGCCCGCGACGGCGATCGCTCCCGAAGAACCCAGGATGCGAGAGACCGCATCGGCAGCCACCGCCGACGAAGCCGCCAGTTCGTTCAACGGCAACAGGTACAGGTACGCCGCGTTGATCGCCAGGTAGGCCACGATCACGGTCACAACCCCGTAGATCATCGCTCGCGGAAGGTTGCGGCCCGGGTCGCGGACCTCGCCCGCGATCTTCGTGACCGACGCCCAACCAGAATACGTCCACATCACCGTCACCACCGCGAGGGCAAATCCGCCCAGGTGTGTCATCGTAGGTGCGGTTGACGTGGCCAGCGCCCCATCCGCCCGGTTGCCGAGAATCAGAGCCACGACCGCGATCCCCACCAACGACAGTACCTTCACGGAGGTCATCACGTTCTCGACGCCCGCCGCCAAAACCACGGAGCGGTAGTTGAACAGCGTGACGATCGCGATCACTCCGCAGGCGAGCCAACGCTGCTGGCTCGCGTCTAGGCCGAAGATGTGACTGGCGTAGGCGGCGAATATCAGGGCCATGGCACCCGTTGATGCAGGGCGCAGAAGAAGAAGATTCGTCCAGCCGTACAGGAACGCCGGCAGACGTCCGTAACTTTCTCTCAAGAAGACGTAGAGGCCGCCTGCGGTGGGGAACATCGCTCCCAACTCGGCGAACGTCAGCGCACCGCACAGGGCGAGGATTCCGCCCAAGGTCCACACGGCAACGATGCCGGTGACCGACCCCACGTTCGCCGCCACCAACGCAGGCACGACGAAGATCCCGCTGCCGATCATCAATCCCATCATCGCCGCGGCCGTGCTCCAGGCGCCCAAACGTCGTGGCAAGGCACGTCCGCTGGTGCGAGCACTGGTCTCGACCCGGCCGTTAGATCCCGGCAGACCCGTTGGAGATTTCGCGGTGATCGAGGTGGTTTTTCCGGGCAGCGTGGTCGAGGCGGTAGCGGAAAGGCCGCGATGGGCAAACCCTGCCAGTTCTGTCGTGCGCATCCCGCCTCGTCGAGTTGGGGGTGGCTCGTCGGTTCTCTAGGGCGGGACGTCTGGACTAGAATAGGTTGCAAACCCCGGGCCCATACGGGCTCCGAGGGGCCCGAACACCCTGTATTCACTGCCTTTGTTGGGGATACGGGCCTTCTGGGAGGGGGGGTCGTATCACCTGCGGAACGGCCTGTGGCGGCCTGGCCACAGGCCACTTCTGGAGGGAGCTTAAATTGTGGACTACGCCTGCTGTGGATGGGTTGATGCCGGCTCACCCGGCCCGGCGTCAATACGGCATCTCATGCTCGTCCAGGCCAAAGTGATGACCGATCTCGTGGATGACGGTCTTCTTGATCTCGCTCACGACTTCCCGGCGGCTGCTACAGGCGCGGAGGATGGGGCCACGGTAGATGTACACGCGATCGGGGAGCCCAGAATAGCTCGTGCCCCGGTCGATCAACGGGACGCCTGAGTAAAGGCCAAAGAGCTCATCCCCGTCTTCCTCGGGATCGAGCTCCATATCGGCCAGATCGTCGGGGTTGGGCTCATCTTCGACGACGACCGCCAGATTCTCCAACTGTCGGGCAAAGACTCCCGGAAGCTCATCGAGCGCCGACTGCACGACACGTTCGAACTCGGCTCTGCTCATCCGGATCATGGTTCTCCCCGCTGTCCCTAATCTGGAGGAGACGAGTCGATACACAAGAAGGCGACGCCGCCCCCGGATGGAATCCTGGGGGCGGCGCACCACATGACTTCGTTCTATCGTGTGCCGCTCTCGGTCAACGTGTTGATTTCACCAAGGCGCTTCGTGGCGAGCAGTTCGAGCTCGCTATCCGGGAGGTAGGGCGACTTGAGCAGCTTGTTCATTCGCTCAACGCGCTCCTGCACACCGAGCTTGTTGCCGGCCTGACCGTAGATCCAGGCGGCGTCCGCCAAAGCCCATACCTCTGTCACGACGTCGCCGTACAGCGCGGCCTCTTCGGCCAACTGATCGAAGCGGCTGGCTGCCGTCTGTGGCTTACCTTCGTAATAGTATGAAGCGGCGATCCGATACAGGGCCGGGCTCGCGAACTCGTCTCTGGCGCGGAGAATCTCTACAGCGTTCTCATATTCCCCACGCGCACGGACGTATTCTTGGCTGCCGAGCAGTTCATCACCCATCTCGATATGCGCCTGGGCCTTCACGTCCTTGCTCTTTCCCCAGTTATGAGCGTGAGTATCCTGGGCCGCGAGGTTCGTATAAGCGCCTAACACGAGCCCTAAAGCCAGGACCATCGAGGTTCGGAACAACTTCGTCGTATACATCGTCTTCTCCTCCTCGTCTTTGTCGTTTTCACCGTCCGAGCCGTCTTGGCCCCAGGACTCAGAACTCGAGTGGGCGGCGTCTCGATATCATCTGTCGGAAAAACCAGTGTTGCAGCAGCAATAGCACTCTAATAAGAGGACCGTCTATCAGGCGACTATCATGTGTCAGTCATGTAGGCTTGCCCCTCGATCATGTGACCACCGCGACGCAGGACCGGAATAGCCAAGCCCGCGTTGTCTTGGCCAAGAAAACCAAGTACATTATTGTCACTTAGCTGCACCGTGCCCTCCACCGCCTCTATTGTTCCTTTTCCCAATAACACAACCCGATACAGAGGTGCCCGCCATGCATCGCTCGACAGCGTTTCTTCTCTTGTCTATTGCCCTCGTTTCCGTGGCAGGCTGCGGCGGGCTCGATGAGGACTCGGCTACCCTACAGATCCGACAAGCGTTTTGCGAGGGTTGGCCATACGGCTGCACCGAAGACACCGTGGTCGAGATCGGCGATGTCAGCGAGACCCCGCACGGTTGGCAGGTCGCATTCAAGGTCGTGGACGGCGACGACGAGACGGCGATTTTGAAGGCCGCCTACCTGGAGCTCGAGGAAGACGAATGGAAGTTCATGTTCTTCGAGCCGCCGTTCAGCAAGCAGTTCGCCGAGGAGACAAGCCGGGTGGAGCGCGACCAGCGGGAGCTGAAAGAACATCTGATGGACCTGAAGGCGGCGCAGAGGTGGTTCACCTCGATCTACGGCCGATTCGCACTCAACCTGTCAGAACTGGACAGCGTCAGCTACAAGGCGCCGGAGCGGACGCTCGAGATGACCGCGTCCGAAGGCGGCGACAGTTGGCGAGGACAGGCGGCGAGTCGGTACGTGCACTGCGTTCTGGAGGTACCGAGCCAGCAGCTACCCACCTGCGAGAATCTCGTGAACGCGCCCAACTCGGGTACGCCGTCTGGGCCCTTGAGCACCGCCTTCGGCGACGACGACGAGGGTTGATGCGGGGGCTGCTCTTCGGTGGGCCACGCGGTACGATTCACGAGGCCGCGCGCTCGATATCTCGGATGATCTTGAGGTGATGCCGAGTGTGCACGTCTATCACGCGCAACCACTGGATCGGGGTCAACCCGCCGAAGGCAAAGTGATCTGCCCTTTCCTGCGACGTGCCGATCTCGGGAAGGACATCTTCCAGCTTGCGTACCGCCTCCAGCGAGAACGTCAGGTTGTCCTTGATCTGATTTGACGAAGTTGCCTTGGGGGTCGTGTAGCCGGGTGCCTTTCCCACACCGCGAGGGATCCATCCCGTCGTCAGTACGGCGCGACCCACCACCGTCAGCCCTGACCGAGAAGAGCCGGCCTCGCCGGCCAATATCTTCTGGATGGCGCCTGCCATCTCACGGTTCGCATTGGCCATGTGGTCCAGGTGCTGCCCGATGCTCCAGCCCGAGAGCTCGGCACGGGAAGCCAGGTATTCCTCATCCGAGCCCGCAGCCGTCTCCACGAGTTCTTCAGCCAACGCCAACGCCTTCTCGTAGACACGGCGACATTTGGAAGAGATGTTATTCGACATAGACTCCATCGGTCTCACCCGTAGTGGTGGAGGCCACCGGTTGGCCGACCAGCCGGGCCACGATGACCGCCACGCTCATGTTGGCCGTCGTATTGACCAGCGTCTTGAACACGTCCGGGATGGCGACCACCGCGCTGATCAAGACGATGCCCTCGATGGGGATCCCGAGTGCTAGATAGAATGGAATCGTCACACCAGGACCGGCATCGGGTATCCCGGGTGCGCTGAAGCTCAAGAATATGATGACCAATACAAACACCAGCAGTTCCTGCGGACCCACAGCGATTCCATAGAGTTGAGTGAGAAACAGCGCCTTGGCTGGAGCCGAGATCGTTCGGTTCAACTTGAACGTCGAGACCGCCAGCGGCAGGACCAGACTCGACACCTCGTTCGACATCCCGAGGCGATTGTCCGCGCCGTCCAATAGAGCGGGCAACGAAGCCAGCGACGAGCGTGTCCCGATCGCCACCAATTGTGCTCCAGCGACACCCCGGGCAAAGCCTCGCGCCCGGACCCTGCCCACAATCGATGTCAGGGGATAGAGCAGCGCGGTGAAGGCCAACAGCATGAAGCAGATCATCAGGACCCAATATCCAAGAGCTCCGACGATCTCGGGACCGCTGCGAGCCACGACGACGTAGCCGAGGGCGAAGACCGCCACAGGCATAGCCAGCAAGATCCAGTACACCAGCACGTTCACCGCGTCGGCTACGCCTCGGAACAGGCCGAGCAGCGACTCGCGTCGCCTGGTGGGCAACCGGGTCATCGCCAGTGCGAACACCACCGTGAACACGACGATGGGCAGAATGTCGCCATCGACCGCCGCCCGAATCGGGTTCCTCGGTACCATGTTCACCAGCCAATCGACGAACGAGGCGACGCCCGAGAACCCCTGGCCCGAATCCACGGGCGAACTCGTTGCCGCGGCCCGCAGAGCGGCCACCGTTTCCGGATCGACGTTCATTCCCTTGAGCAGGAACGGTCCCAGCGTGAGGGTGTACCCGGCGGCGGCGACCAGCAGCGCGAGAAACAGCAACATCGACAGTCCGCCGAGCCGCCCCACCTGTCGACCCGAGCCGAACGATCCGATAGCCACCAGCAGGTGCGTGACAACGAGCGGTATCACCACCATCAACAGTGCGTTCGTCCAGGCCGTACCCAGCGGTTCGAAGACGGAGGAAAGCGATAGTAAAACGGAACCGGCGAGAGATCCGATCGTGACCCAGCGCCCGGCGAGTTGCCTGGAGCCGCGAGCCGTGGGCTCAGTCATTCAGTCAGGGGCCTTTCGATCCGTATGAAGGATGCACAGCGGGAGCATGAGTACTAGACACCGGCCCACATCGGCATGACCGTTCCACGGGCCACAGAGGCGGTGATTCTAGGGAGCCGGTTCGCCCTCGACTTTTCGGAACGTGCCTTTCCTGGCAGGCAGCCAATCGCTCGGCCAATTCAGGTGAAGGGTCTCGCCCTCCATGCGGAACGTGTAGGTGTTCGCATTCTCGGGCCAGTCGCCCATGTAGTTCGGGTTCTTTGCGACGTAGGCTCGAGTGGTGAGCTCGTTTCCGCTCACTTCGTAGCGACCGGAGTTGGCCGTGAACGTCTCATACGCTCCAACCATCTCGGCGTCCGTCATTTCCTCACCGGCATAGCGATCACGCGGCTCCGCCCCGTTGACGAACATCATGCTGTAATGAGTGCCGGTAAACACGATCAAGCCGGGCTGGGGTTCAGGAACCATCTCACCGTCCCATTCCCAGCTCGTGACGACCCAGGCCCCTTGGAGTACGGACGAGGTATTGGGCGTGTAGACCCGCCACGCGATGGTGACGGTGGCGAGAACCGCAAAGACGCTGACGATCCCGAGGGTCCTACGCATGATGGGGCTCCTTTCATGAGGACGGTTGTTGGGGAACGCTCTAAAATGCAGCTCAACCCACGGCCTCGCCACCCAACGACTCAAAAAAGGATGTACACGTACCCTTACAGCTCTCCGTGGGTGAGCATCCCGTGCCCGTATGGCGCAAGCTGGCAGCGGTTCCAACAACCGCTCGAAGCTCAAGTGTTTACAAGGCTTCTGGCTGGGCTGTGCCCTGAGACGTAACTGGATTGGCGGGTAATTGAGGAAGTCGGTCGCCGGACACAAGAGCGGCATCCCGATGCGCCGAACCCGTTCGAATCGTGCTCGGCGCACAAGGACGGCATCTACATCTGGGGTCCGCGGACTGCGCC
>JBDHGH010000087.1:0-14071 GCA_039589995.1 Gemmatimonadota bacterium
GGACCGGTAACCACAACTGCAACGCTGGAACCATCGCTACCTCCTTGTGCTGGAAACCACGACTCCACGACCAGGAGAGCGTTAGCGCTCTCTGGGAATGTGTCTCTACAGGTGTGCTGTGGATATGCGATTAACGGCAGCCGGCGGCTACCAGAAGTCCCTTTTCCAGGTCCGTCAACGGTGTGGGGTAGTTCCCGGTGAAACAGGCGTCGCAGTAGGGTCCGAATTCCTGGACCGACTTGATCAAACCGTCTAGCGACAGGTAACCGATGGAATCGACGCCCAGATAATCCCGGATCTCTTCGACGCTGCGATTCGACGCCAGCAGCTCTTCCTTGGTCGGCATGTCGATGCCGTAGAAGCAGGGAAAGCGAATCGGTGGTGAAGAGATACGGATGTGGATCTCCGTGGCGCCGGCCTCGCGAATCATCGAGACCAATCCGCGGCTTGTGGTGCCCCGGACCAACGAGTCGTCAACCATCACGACGCGTTTGCCGTCGATCACCTCACGCACCGGATTGTATTTCACTCGCACCTTGAAATCGCGATCGGTCTGGATGGGCTGTATGAAGGTGCGCCCGATGTAGTGGTTGCGGATGAGCGCCAGTTCCAGCGGCATTCCCGTTTCCTCGGCGTAACCCAGCGCCGCCGAGTTGGACGAGTCTGGCACCGAGAAGACCGCATCCGCTTCCACCGGGTGCTCGCGGGCGAGTTGACGCCCGAAGGCGCGGCGCGCGGCGTCCACCGTGCAGCCCCAGATGCTCGAATCGGGCCTGGCGAAGTAGATCAACTCGAAGATGCAGGCCGTGGGCACCTCGGGAATCAGACGCGGCAGATTCTCGATCACTCCATCTCGGATCTTGAGTACCTCGCCCGGCTCGATATCGCGAAGGTAGTCGGCCTCGATCAGGTCCAGAGCGCACGTTTCCGATGCCACCACCACCGCCGGGCCCTTGCGGCCCAGCACGAGGGGCCGGAATCCCCGGGGATCACGGGCCGCATAGATCGTGTCGTTCACCAACATGGCCACGGAGAACGCGCCTTCCACCTGGCTCAGCGCATCCAGCACTTGCTGATCGGGGTCGGGTTGTTGCGAGCGGGCGGTCAGGTGAACGATGACTTCCGAGTCCATTGTGGACTGAAATATCGCGCCCTCAGCGACGAGGAGCTCTCGAAGAGTGGCGGCGTTGGTCAGGTTGCCGTTGTGAGCCAGGGCAAGGGTGCCCTCCCGGTACTTGACCAGTGCCGGCTGCGCGTTCCGCAGCTCCGACTCGCCCGCCGTGGAGTAGCGAGCGTGCCCGATCGCCGTCCGACCCGAAAGGCCGACGATATCCTCGCCTTTGATCGCGTCTGCAACCAGGCCCATTCCCTTGCGGATGCGAGCTTTGTTCTCGTCACCATCGAACGAGACGATCCCCGCCGACTCCTGGCCCCGATGTTGAAGGGCGTAAAGCCCTAGGAAGGTCAGCTCGGCCGCCGAGTCGTGGCCCGACACCGCAAACACCCCGCACTCCTCTCGGAGCGATTTCTCCACCACAGGCAGAGTCTTCTTCGTCGATGCCATCGCTGCCTCTGTCACGTCCTCCAGTAGGGTCTGCGCCGGGAAGCCACAATTCTAACAACTAGTGCAAGGGTGGGGAAGTGAACCTTCGGTCGTGTATGATAGCGGACGGTGCGGCGTTCCGTGCCAGGGCGACAAAAAAGGTGGCCCGGGGCGCCGTTTCGGCGCTCCGGGCCCGCTCGAACCTGCTTAGCCTGTTGTCACTGGCGGATGGGGACCCCGCCGGGCTGTCAGCGTGACTCGTCAGCCACCCACACCCGTAGTGTCGGCCTTGAGGGTGTCGTCCTCGATAGGCTGCGGCGTCGGTACTCGGGCCGGTCTGACTTCGACGCCTTGTACCTGGTTGGGGGGTACCTGCAGCCGCTCCCCGCCCGGTGTAGCTCTCGGCATCACACCCTTTGGGGAAGAGCTCTCGCCTGCGTAGCTGCGCCAGGGAGCGCGCAAAACCGCGTCAACGACCTGGCCGTTCTGGAAGAAGACCACGTCGGCCATTCCGCACTCTTCGTGGCAGCCGTTTTCGTAAAAGTAGAAGGTGTGGTTTCCGTACGAGCTGGTGCTCTGCGGCTCGCCGAAGGCGAGCTTGACCTGGTCCACGGTCATGCCCGGCTCGATGGTCTGGTCTTGCTGTGCGCTGGCCACGACGACGAGCATCATGATGGCCGCCAGTGCGGTGAGGCTACGTGCGATGGTCTTAAATCCCATGGAGTCCCCCTCTCGTGTCACTCCAGGCTAAGCTTCGGTTGGCCCAAATTGGGGCCGCCATTGGTCTAGGATTTCAGCGGGGGATAGGGCAGTACTGCTTACCCCATTAGGGGGAGTACGGTTCCCGCCGGCCGATTCGTGGCGGCCTCCGTACCTCTAAGCTATACAAGAGTTTGCCGCTGTCCAGTTCCCTGGCAACCGCGGGCAGATGCGAGCCCATCGCATCTGCCCGCCGTCGAATAGGGCTGCTCGGTCCACGTTAGGGGGACGCACCCTCTTCTGTGTTCAGGTAATCGCTAGTCGTCTCTGCTTGCGGGCGCCAGGTGGGTATGTACAGCGACCACCTTCCAGTCCCCGTCAATTCGGACCAAGAAGTCCGTGCGTCCTTCGTTAAAGAATTCCGAACTGCCATCGATGATCTCCGAGATCATCAACTGGTACTGAATGACGGCCGCGTCGCCGTACACTTTGACCGTGTGCGTTTGGAAGTCCCAGGCGGCCCAGTCGTGGCGACTGAACCATGAGGGAGCCACCCGTCCCACCCAGCGGGCGCCGAACGGAAGATTGAGCTCGGACCACCAGAACGTGATATCCTCGTGCCAGCAATCGGACAGATACCCATCGACGTCTTCTTGGCTCCACATCTCCCAGCAGGCGTTCGTGAAGTCGATTATCGCTTGCTCTTCCGCGGACCACGTCTGTGCGGATGCGCCTGCCGGCAACAGCACGAGGACCACGGTCGTAAGTATGGCGGATCGCAGCATCTGCCACCTCCTGTGGTTGGGGCTTGAATGGCGTAGGTCTCGCACGCCTGGAATCTATTGGTATGAACTCGAGTTTCGGTTTGGGCCGTTAGGCTCGGAGACGGGCAAGATGTTGAACGAGCTACAAGTGTGTTGGCCTCGATGTCTCCCGAAGCTCCAAGATTCACCTCAGGCCGAAAAAAGGCAACAACTGATGCGGAAGCGGAGAACGATCTTGCCGACTCCTACTCGTCGGGTTCGTCCTCCGATGTGCTGGCGTCGGATTGATCATGGCCGGCCCAATGCGGCCGCATCCCTTCGTATTCCAGGTCGCGCGAGTCGGCATCTTCGGCGCTGAGTTCCTCGCTCAGCGGATCGCGCTCGGGCAGGCGGTCCAGAAGTCCCAGGACGGTAGTCCGCAAGATGCCGTAGGTGATATAACTCAGGGCGACAGGGAATACGACCAGTCGGGGATTCCAGATCAGCAGAGCGATGCATGTGAGGACGAACGCGATGCCGGCTCGACCGCTGGTCGTGCGCACGCTAAGGCGCGGGATCTTCGCGTAGATGACGTGGCTGAGCATGAGCCCGGCCAACACGATTATGTACACACCCAGAAACTGAGTCCACGGCCAGTCGGCCAAGTATTGGGTGAAGAAGGGTGTTTGGCTGAACGGGTAGAACGACGACAGGGCGATGCCCGCCGAGGGGGACGGCAGACCGTGGAAATGGAGTCGAGCCTCTCCACCCTGCTCGATATTAAACCGCGCCAGTCGAACGGCGACGGCGGCCACGTAGATGAACGCCAGCGTCCAGCCCCAATCGCCGCCCGCCTCGAGCAGCAATCGGTAGGCCAGGACGCCCGGTGCCACCCCGAAGCTGACCAGGTCGACCAGTGAATCGAGCTCGGTTCCGAATGGCGAACCGGTGCGCGAAAAGCGGGCGATGCGACCGTCGAGCGCGTCGGCTACGCCGGCGACGAATATCAGCCAGGCCGCGAGGTTGAAGTCACCCCGTATGGCGGCGATGATCGACCAGAATCCGAAAAACAGATTGCCGAGCGTGAAGGCGTTGGGGATGAGAACGACCGCCCGGCGGCGTCCACTGACGCTCGACCGGTTCTTCTTGATCATTCGGTTTTCTCCAAACCGCCCGGCATCTGGGCCAGCACAGTGATGCCGCCCACGGCACGGTCACCGACTTTGACGCCGGGCACCGCGTCCTTTGACATATAGATGTCGACGCGGGAACCGAAGCGTATCATTCCCATCCGCGCTCCCTGCTCGACCTCATCGCCGACTTCCGCGTACGTGACGATGCGCTTTGCCGCGAGACCGGCGATTTGGTTGACGAGGACGGGTTGACCGTTTGCATCGATGCCCGTTGACGCACGCTCGTTGGAATGGCTCGCTGAAGTCCGCCAGGCCGGCTCGAAACGCCCGGGCTCGTAGTCCCTCAGCTTCACGTCGCCCGATACCGGGTAGCGATTCACGTGCACGTCGAACAGGGACAGAAAAATCGAGACGCACAGAGCCTCTCCCTGGAGGTACGAGCTCTCCTCGACGTGCTCGACCTTTATCACCTTCCCATCGGCGGGTGAGAGGATCAACTCGTCGCCTTTCGCGCCGTTGCGCTCCGGATCCCGGAAGAACCCGAGGACAGCGATCGCGAGAATCGAAATAATGATGGCCAGGGTCCAGAGGACGGGGCCGCCGACCTGACCGGCGGCCAGAAGCAGAACGACAGCGGGTCCCGCTGTGCTGACGACGAATGGAAAGCCCTCACGGGCTATAGGTACTCTCATGCCGCTGGAAAGTAAGCCAAACTATGCCGTTCCGGGCAAGTGTTCGCCGGTGATCAACTCGTAGGCTTTCAGATACCGCCTCGACGTGCTCTCCACGACCTCGGGCGCCAATACCGGAGGCGGCGGCTGCTTGTCCCACTCGCCCTTCGCCACCAGCCCGTCCAGGTAATCGCGTACGGGCTGCTTGTCGAACGACTGCTGACTGCGCCCTGGCTCGTATTGATCGAGAAGCCAAAATCGTGAGGAGTCCGGTGTGAGGATCTCGTCGATGAGGAGTATCTCACCCGCCTCACCCACGCCGAACTCGAACTTGGTATCTGCGAGTATGACACCGCCCTCGAGGGCGATTTCGCGAGCACGCTGATACACCCCGAGACTGATGTCTTGCAGGGTATTGGCGACCGCCCTGCCGACGGTTCCTCTCACCTGCTCGAACGTGATGTTCTCGTCGTGACCTTCCGTTGCCTTGGTAGCGGGCGAGAAGATGGGAGGATCGAGTCGCTGCGACTCGACCAGTCCGTCGGGCAGCGGCTCGCCCGCGAGCGTGCCGCTCTGCTTGTATTCCTTCCAGGCCGACCCCGTGATGTACCCGCGTACCACGCACTCGATGGGGAAAGGATCGGTCCTGCGCACCAACATCGAGCGTCCTTCCCATCGATTGCGGCTGTCGGCCAAGGACGGTTCGCGCGCGATGATCTCGTCTGCGTCCGCCGTCAGCAGATGATTCACGACGATGTCCTCGGTGCGCTCGAACCACCAAAGCGACAACTGGGTGAGCACCCTCCCCTTGTAAGGGATCGGCTCTTCCATCACGACATCGTGGGCGCTGAGTCGATCGGTGGCGACGAGCAGCAGGTCTTCACCCAGTTCGTATACCTCACGCACCTTGCCTTCTCTAAAGAGCGGGAGGTCCAGGCCGATTTTGCTTAGTGCTGTTGTCATGGTCCGTGGTTGGTTTTTCGTTCTCGTTGTTTGTCAGCTTGGTCTGTTGGGAATGTCGAGCAATAGAACAATAGATCAATTTAACAATAGAATAAGGAAGTTCAGAAGAATCTCGCTAGCATCCAGTTCAACTTCGAATGCTCTAATGTTCTAATGTTCTATTAATCGAAATTCCCAACACCAATCCTCATTCCCACTTCTCATACCTTCAGCACAGGACTATCCAACTCTATCAGGTCCTTGTACCGAGCCAGCAGCGGATCAACCCACTCCCCAACAAACCGGTCCACCTGCTCTGGCGCCCGGCCCACCATCGCTTGGGGGCTGAGCATTCGCTCCAGCTCTGCGCGGTCGATTCCGATCTCCGCGTCACCGGCAATTCGGTCGATCACATCGTTGGTTTCGCCACGACCGACACGCTCGGCTGCCGCGACGGCGTGCTGTCGAATCCGCTCATGGATCGCTTGCCGGTCCCCGCCTCGGCTGGCCGCGTAGATCAGTACGGGCTCGGCCGCCAGATACGGCATCTGCTCCTGCAACCGGCGAGCCGCCACTTCTGGGTAAACCACTAGACCCGCGGCAACGTTGTGAGCGATGAGGAGCACGGCGTCCGTGGCCAGGTAGGCTTCCGGCACCGCGATTCGCTTGTTGGCCGAGTCGTCCAGCGTGCGCTCCAGCCACTGGCTTGCCGCTGTGAACGCCGGGTCCAACGACAGCACCATGACGTGTCGGGCCAGGGCATCGATGCGCTCGGAGCGCATGGGGTTGCGCTTGTGCGGCATCGCGCTAGAGCCGACTTGGGACTTGCCGAAGGGTTCCTGTAGCTCGCCGAAATTCTGGAGCAGGCGAATGTCGTTGGCGGCCTTCGAGACCGACTGGCCGATGTCGGACAGCCTGCCGAGAAGGGTCGCGTCCACTTTGCGAGGATAAGTCTGTGAGCTGACGCCGTAGGTCTCAGCGAAGCCCATCTTCTCAATGATGATCTCGTTCAACCGGTCGACTTTCGCGCCGTCGCCTTCGAACAGGATCAGGAACGACGCTTCTGTGCCGGTAGCGCCCTTGGCGCCGCGGAAGCGGATTCTCATTAGTTCGAACTCGATCGCCTCTACGTCCAGGATCAAATCCTGGATCCATAGCGTGATGCGCTTTCCAACCGTCGTCGGCTGTGCCGGCTGCAGATGAGTGTAGCCGACGGTGGGGATGTCGCGATGCTCGAGCGCCTGGTTCCTCAGTGCGGCGATCAGACCGAGGAGTCTGCGGCGGACCAGCGTCAGGGCTTCCCGGTGCTGGATGAGGTCGGCGTTGTCCATCACAAAGGCCGACGTAGCGCCCAGGTGGATCACACCACGCGCTTCAGGCGCGACATCGCCGAAGGCGTGAATATGCGCCATGACTTCGTGTCGAGTACTGGCTTCGTACTCGGCGATCCTGTCCAGATCGATCTCGTCGATGTGGGCGCGCATCGAGTCGATGGCGTCCTGGCTGACGTCCAGCCCCAGCTCGCGCTCCGCCTCGGCTAACGCGATCCACAGTTCGCGCCAAATACGCGCGCGGTGTCGTGGCCCGAATATCTGGGCCATCTCGGGCGACGAGTAGCGCGTGATCAGTGGGTTTTGGTAGGTGTCCATCGTTTCCGCGCTTTCCATTCTCTATTCGACCCGGAAGTAGGCAGCCCGGAGGCGGCCGCCCCTCTCGTAGACGACCTGCACATCGGCTCTTTGGCTCGCCAGGTACTGCAGAACCTCCGCTGCGTCCTCTGCGCTTCCGATTGGGCGGCGATTGATCTGTACGATCAGGTCGCCTTGCCTCAGGTCCGTAACTCGCGTTACCGGGTCGGAAACTCCGGCGATCAAGGCGCCGGCATCCGAGCGAAGACCGCGCTCGGCTTGAATCGCGTCGGTCAACGTGATTAGCTCGAGGCCCTCGATCACTTCGATACGCGCCGCGTCCACCGAAGGCAGATCTTCGACCTGCAGCACGATGTCGACTTCCCGGCCTGCATCGTTGCGAACCGTGACATTCACTGTCTCACCGGGCGAAACATCGAGGAGCTCGGCCTCCCAGTCGAGATGGGACTTGACCGGTCGGCCCTGGACCGCGACGAGTTCCATTCCCGCCGTCAGGTTGGCGGTCTCAGCCGGCGAGCCGGGAACGACCCTGACGATCTGAGCGCCACGACGACGCCCCATGCGGTCGTCGCTCTCCGCCGGCCCCACATCGATTCCCACCCAGGGCCGCCTCACCTCACCGGTGGTGCGCAACTGGTCGGCGATGCGCAAAGCCCGGTTGATGGGAATCGAGAACCCCAATCCCTGCGAGCCGCCGGAGCGCGAGAAGATGGCCGAGTTGATTCCGACTACCTGGCCGTCCGCGTTGACCAGAGGGCCACCGGAGTTGCCCGGGTTGATCGACGCGTCGGTCTGAATCATATCGGCGTACATCGTCTCGCCATCTCCACCAAACGCAGAGGGAAGAATGTGTCGGCCGGTCCCCGAGATGACACCCACCGTGACAGTAGGCTCCACGTTAGATAGCAGATAGCCGAACGGATTGCCGATGGCTATGGCCGGTTCGCCCGTGACCAGATTGTCCGAGTCGCCGAATTCGGGTATGGGGACTTCTGCGTCCACTCGCAGGAGAGCAATATCGGCGAGCTCGTCCAGACCGACGAGTTCTGCGGGGTAGTCGTTGCCGTCCACTGTGGCCACGACGATCTCGATCGCTCCCTGGACCACGTGAGCGTTGGTCAGCACGAAGCCGCCAGACGCGATCGCGATACCCGAGCCCAGGCCCGGCACCTCGCGCTCCGAGCCAAACGGGCTGAAGTCCCAGAACGATGGGCCTACGCGCTGGCGACGGATGACGTTTACGCTGACCACCGAGGGGATGACGCGGTGCGCGGCCTCGACCGTGGAGGTTTGGCGGGCCCCAGACTGTAGAACGGGGTCCTGGACGCGAGAGGCCGACGTACTAGCCGGGCGTCCATCGGCTGCCGGGGCTCCGGGTGGGTCGTCAGCGCCGTTCAGGAAGGCCGGCGGTCCTAGGATGACGAGGCCCAGGGTCACCAGGGCGACGGCAAAGCCCGCCAGCCAGCCGGCGACGAATGTCGTGCGCGAACTTCGGTTGTGGCGCGGCGTTTCTATGCCTTGACCTCCTCCGTGCTCGGCACCTCGAGGTTCACCTTCTGCGCGTCGTTGAGAAACGCCTCGATCCCGCTGTCGGTCAATGGGTGCTTGAGGAATTTCCAGAGGACCGCCGGGGGAACCGTCGCGATGTCGGCACCGATCATCGCGGCCTCCACGAAATGCAGCGGGTGGCGAATCGATGCCACCAGGATTTCCGTGTCGAAACCGTAATTGTCGTAGATCTCACGGACTTGGCCGATCAACTCCATTCCCGAATGCGAAATGTCGTCGAGTCGGCCGATAAACGGCGATATGAACGTCGCACCGGCCTTGGCCGCCAATAGCGCCTGGGACGGGGAGAAGCAGAGCGTGACGTTCACGCCGATGCCCTCCGACCTTAGCCTTTTGCACGCGACCAGGCCGTCCTCCGTGAGAGGGACCTTGACCACCACGTTGTCGCCTAAGCGTGCCAGGTCCTGACCCTGCGCCACCATCCCGTCAGCGTCCAGCGCCAAGACCTCGAGACTCACTGGCCCGTCGACGGAGTCCGCCACTTGCTGCATGTAGTCGGCAAGGTTCGCCTCGCCTACGACCTTCGCCATCAGAGATGGGTTGGTCGTGATACCGTCGATCAGGCCCGCTCGCGCAGCACGGCGGATCTCGCCGAGGTCGGCCGTATCGATGAAGATCTTCATTTCATGCCCCCTTCACCCTTCTCTAATCCCGTGTTGTGCTGAACATCCTTACTATAGTCCACCCGCGCTAAAAACAAACCCTCTGCAGGCGCCGGGGCGGCCGCCCGAACGTTCGGCTCGCACCGGAGCAGTTTGGCGACCTCGTCCACTGGCCTCAGGCACTGCCCGATCTCGGCGAACGTGCCCACCAGGTAGCGCACCATGTGGTGCAGAAAACGGTCTGCCGTAATCTCGAATTCCAGGATCCCTGGCTCTTTTGTCAAATATCGCCAGTCCACCGACATCACCTGACAACGCACGCCTCGCTCCGGCTGCCCCGATTTCGCGAACTTGCTGAAATCGTGGTTCCCGATTAGAGAACGCGCCGCCTCCTCGATCCGTTTCCCATCCAGCGCGTGCCCCAACGGCCAGCACCATGGTGCCTGAAATGGCGAACGGGACTCGGGTGAGACGCCGATCCTGTACACGTAGGTTCGTGAAACCGCATCATAGCGGGGATGGAACGAAAGTTCGACGCGCTCGGCAGAGGCGATCCAAAGGTCGGGCGGAGCCAAAGCGTTCAGCGCCCGTAGCAGTTCGGCTTCGTCGAATCGTTCCGGGATCAGCGCGCTGGCGACCTGCCCGGTGGCATGCACACCCCGATCGGTGCGACCGGCCGCCGTAATCTTACCGGAAGCTGCACCGCAGATCCTCGCCAACAAGGCAGAAAGCTCATCCTGCACCGTGCGCTGGTTGCTTTGCGACTGCCAACCGTAGAAATTCCGGCCTTCGTAGTGCAAGACGAGCTTCACTCGCCAGAGACCCGTTTCGTGCTCGTTTTGTGGCACGGCGGCAACTTAGGAAGCCGGGACAGGGTGTCAAGCGATACCAGCGCTATCTCACAGGCGATACGCAAACTCGCGCTTCGAGGGGACCTGAGCGCCGAGGAAACCAAGGCCGCATTCGAAGTGGTGATGGCTGGGCACGCCTCTCACTCACAAATCAGCGACCTTCTCTTGGGGCTTCGGGCCAAGGGCGAAACCTCTCATGAGATCGCGGGTGGGGTTCGCGCGCTACGAAACGCGATGATCCCGGTGACCGTGGCCGATCCCGATTCGATCGTTGACACGTGCGGTACCGGCGGCGGGTCTCTTACCACTTTCAACATCTCCACCGCGGCGGCCTTCGTGCTGGCGGGCGGTGGCGTTCCCGTCGCAAAGCACGGCAATCGCTCGTTCAGCTCGCGATCCGGCAGCGCCGATGTTCTGGGAGCCCTGGACGTCATACTTCCATCGACACCTCAGGAGATGGAGAAGGTATTCGAGGAAGTCGGTCTGAGCTTCCTTTTCGCTCCGCACCTGCATCCCGCGATGAAGCACGTGGCCGCAGTCCGTCGCGAACTGAGCGTCCCCACGATCATGAATATTCTTGGCCCGCTGACCAACCCCGCCGGGGCCAGGCGTCAGGTCGTCGGCGTATCCGACCCCAAGCTGCTGCCGCTGGTGGCAGGGGCGCTGGCCGAGTTAGGTCACATCCGTGCGCTGGTGGTGCACGGCGAGCCCGGCATGGACGAGCTGTCTCCCCTCGGGTCCACGCGGATCCTAGAATTGCAGAGCGGCCAACTGGATGAGTATGTGTTCGATCCCGTGTCGGAGTTGGGATGGAGCGACTTCGATGCGGGCGATCTCGCCGGAGCCGAACCCGAGGACAACGCGCAGATTATCGAAGAGGTGTTGTCCGGGAGAGGGAACCCGACGGCTCGCGCGGCCGTGACATTGAACGCGGCGGCGGGCTTCTGTGTTGCCGGAAGAGTCGATACGCTTGCTGCGGGTGTGGAGCGGGCTGAAGCCACGCTCGACGAGGGCGAGGGTCTTCAGGCTCTGAAGCGGATCCGAGAAGCTACCCGAGGCTTGGGATGAAGTCTCGCCGCGAGGTTACCGACGACCCGCCTTCCACTTCCCGGTGACCGACTGGCGCGTCCCATCGGAATAAGTGAACAGGATAGTCAGATCCCCGAACATCGAATCGCCTTTGACGATGCCGTCGTTGTGCCATACCACACTGCGAGCCATCGATCCTCCGGACGGTATGTCGAAGCGGATCACGTCTCTGCTCAGCGATCCTTTGACGGTGTCGGAGCCTAGCGGGCCGAGGCTCAGTCTCCACTGACTCCACTCGAGCTTGTCCTCACAGCTGGTTCCCACGCCGCTTGCGATACCTTGGAAGCTCGTGATGCGTGAGTGCAGATCCAACGCCAGGGCGGCTCGCTGGCACTTGAACCGGCCGCCTTCGATGTCGTAGCCCTCGTAGATCCACAGTCCGCTGACGCTTTGTCGGGCACTGGGGTCGGTGCCCGTGGGCTCATCTTCGCCACCGCAGGCTAGGAGGAGTGTGAGTCCGACGCACCAGACTGGCAGATAGGAACTGCGCATATCCAGAAACGCTTTCAGTTTCGTTGGAAAGAGTGGCTCCGACGGGAAAACCCGTCGAAGGTCAGGGGGGCGTTCGCAGAGTGCTTGAAAACTAGCACAGTGGGGTGATGAGAACCAGTTATCGGGTCAGGTTGAGTGGCTGATTCGATTACGAGTACGAGTACGAGTACGATCACGATTACGAGTAGGAGTGGGAAGAGAAGGGAGGGGCGGGCGCGGCGCCGGAGCAGGGAAGCCGGGGCTGGGGAGATGCCCCGGAGGCGCCGTCCCGCCGTCAGTATTTGCGGATGACTCCGATCACCACCCCGCGCACTCTCACGTCATCTTCAGCGTAGAGCTGCGGTGAGTGGCTGGCATTCGAGGGCTGCAAGCGTACGCGGCCGTCGGTCTCACGATAGAAGCGCTTCACAGTGGCGGACTCGCCGTTCACCAGGGCGATGACCATTTCGCCGTTGTCCGCCGATTCGCGACCATCGACGACCACGCAGTCGCCGTCTTTGATTTGGTCATCTATCATCGAGTCGCCGCGGACCCGGAGAACGAAGTGAGGACCGGTGCCTGTCAGCATGTCCTCGGGAACGCAGACCGATTCGTCTTGCTCGATTGCCTCAATAGGGGAGCCAGCGGCGACACGACCGAGCAACGGGACGATCGAGGCCGCCGCGCGAGGCCGACTGGCCTCCATCGGCTCGACCGAGCGGCTTTCGTTGTAGTTACGACGGATGTAACCTTTCCGCTCGAGGTTAGAGAGGTGCTCGTGCACCGTAGCCAACGAGCGGTAATTGAAGAACTTGGCTATTTCTTCGAAGCTGGGAGAATATCCTTCGTTCTGGATGAAACTCTCGATGAAATCGAGGATCTCGCGCTGTCGCTTCGTGAGCGCCATGACGCCTCCAGGTTGTTTCGCGGATCTCGCGCCGTCAGATGCTTCGCGCCGTCCGGCGCTTGCCGCCACCCGATGTGCGGCGGCCCGAACAGGAGCCGAACACACTATACCCGAAAACGCACCGAAGCGCAACCCCGGACCGGTCTGCGAAGTCCCGGAAGCTACTGAATGACAAAAGGTTACCTCGCTGACGTCGCTCGGCGCAAGCGACAGGAAATCGCGGCTCTGCGGCCTCGATCGGCAGAACTGGAGGGCATGGCCGCCGACGCTCTCCCTGGCCGCCCGTGGGCGGCCGCTCTGCGCCGGCCGAATCGCGTCGCGCTCATCGCCGAGCTGAAAAGACGGGCGCCATCCGCCGGTTCGTTGCGGCCGGAGATGGATCCGGGAGCGCTGGCCCGCAGCTACGAAGATGCGGGCGCCTCAGCACTCTCCGTCTTGACCGACGCGGATTTCGATGGGGACCTCGCGGATCTGCGCCAGGCGCGCGAGGCAGTGAGCGTGCCTGCGCTCCGAAAGGATTTCGTACTCGATCCCGTGCAGGTTTACGAATCGCGCGTCGCCGGCGCAGATGCGATTCTGCTGATTGTTCGAATGTTGACCGATGATGCTTTGGTCACGTTACTCGGGATCTCGGAGGAAGTGGGTTTGGAGACGCTGGTCGAGGTCCACGACGAGGCCGAGCTCGAGAGGGCGCTGGCAACTACCGCGCCGGTCATCGGCGTCAACAACCGAGATCTGACAACGCTGAGCACCAGTCTCGAGGTCACGCGGCGGTTGGCTCCCCGAGTGCCGTCGGATCGCGTTCTGGTGGCTGAGAGCGGTATTGATTCGGGTGAGCAGGTGAAAGAGCTTGGCGAGTTGGGGGTCGATGCCGCCTTAGTCGGTCGCGCGCTGGTTTCGCACACCGACCCATCTGAGTTGGCGGCGGAGCTGTCCAGTCAGCCCAAGTCGTCTGGTCATCGGCCAACCTAACGTTCCTACTCGTACTCGTAATCGTGATCGTACTCGTTATCCTACTCAAACGAATAACAGACTGGAGTTCGATTACGAGTACGAGAGGGAAACGATGACCGCGATCAAGATCTGTGGGTTGGTCCGACCCGAGGACGCCCAGTTCGCCGACGGCGTCGGCGCCGATTACCTGGGTGTCGTATTTGCGCCCAGCCCCAGGCGCAGAACCGAAGACCAGGCGCGTCGGATCT
>JBDHGH010000088.1:0-28936 GCA_039589995.1 Gemmatimonadota bacterium
CGTCCAGCAAATGGTGGCCGACCAGAAACTGGCGCTGGAGATCACTGACGCGGCGCGGGATCTCATCGCGGTGGAAGGGTATGATCCGGCCTTCGGCGCTCGGCCGCTGAAGCGGGCGATGCAGAACTTGCTGCTGAACCCGCTTTCCAGCGCAGTCATCGAGGGTGGTTTTGTTGAAGGTGATCACGTCATCGTCGACCGTGAGGCTGGCGAAGACCGACTCGGCTTCAAGCGTGCGGGATCGGTAGCGGCGGTAGCCGACTAGAGGGGAGTCA
Source organism: Gemmatimonadota bacterium (assembly GCA_039589995.1). GTDB lineage: Bacteria > Gemmatimonadota > Gemmatimonadetes > Palauibacterales > KS3-K002 > JBDHGH01. The sequence goes on from JBDHGH010000088.1 coordinate 276, forward strand.
GAGGGTGGGCAAGTACCAACGAGTGGTGGTGGCGGCGGTCCTTCTGGGCCTGAGCGGTTGTGGCGGCAGTTCCAGTTCGAACACGATGGGTATGGATCTGCCCGAGGGTGCAGCGTCCCCAGAGCAAGCTGTCGAGACGTTCCTCGGCGCGGTCACGGAATCACAGCGGGCGAAAGCCGCGGGTGAGTTCACTGAAGCCGATGAGGCGTACGAGCGCATGGCTTCGGTGTTCGGCACGGAGGATGGCTCGATCACGCGGAGCTACGCGCACGACGAGGTCTACAATCGAATGCTCGTGCTCGCCGCGTGCTTCCGTCCCACGGCGTATCGAATCATCACCCAGCCCGATCCACGGGCTTGGCAGGCGAAGCAGACTTCGGTCACAGTCGAAATCAGACGTGGCCAAGAAGCACTCGCCTTGCCTTTCAGGGTGGTGCTGGGCAAGAACGAGCGCTGGTTCATCGAGCAGATCGACGTCTCGAACATCACCTGTTGAGACGCCGCGCTCCGCCCTAGCGCACGCGCCGATAGAAGCGTGCGAGCGTCGCCGGCGGCACGCCCAGATGGAATAGGAAGCGAAAAAGCAGATGCGTGGCGATAGTTCGGTAGTAGCCGAGCTGTCGCCAACGTCGATCCGATACACCGACCGCCGGTTTCAGCACCACGACTTTCCCCAAACGCTTCAACTTCTTGTAGAACAATACGTCCTCGAACAGATCCTCGGCGGGAAACCCACCCGCCTGTTCGAAGGCGGTCCGTCGGGCGAATATCGCCTGGTCGCCGGTCGCCGTCTTGAAGACGCGAGCACGCCGATTAATGGCGGCAGCCAGATAACGGGCGATCGGTCGATCAGCGCTGGTGCCGCGGAGACGAACCTCGAAACAACCACCGACAACGTCGGGTTCGGCCAGGGCAGCGGCGATAGCCCTCTCGGTCCCAGGATCGAGCTGCGTGTCGGCGTGAAGGAACACGTATACGTCCCCAACGGCGGATTCAGCGCCGGCGTTAAGCTGACGACCGCGGCCTGGGGCCGACGTCACGACATCGGCGCGCGCCCGGGCCAGTTCGGCGGTACGGTCTTTGCTGCCTCCGTCTGCGACGACGACGTGAACGGATGGGCCGAATGCTCCGACCACGGAGTCGAGGGTTGCAGGAAGCTCTGTAGACTCATTGAGCGTCGGGATGATGACCGAGACGGCGGTGATCGGGCTGGTGATCAGCGGCTAGCCCGCCGGTTTGGGACGTTCCGACAGTTCGAGCAGGACACCGCCGGTGCTGGAAGGGTGGAGAAACGTCACGCGGCGACCACCGGCGCCTGTGCGGGGCGCTTCGCCGACGGTCTCCAGGCCGGCGGCCCGGCAACGGTCGAGGGCCGCGTCGATGTCGGGCACTTCGAGCGCGATGTGGTGCAAGCCTGTCCCGCGGCTTTCCAGAAATCGCCCGACCGGCGAGTCGGATGCGGTGGGCTCGAGCAACTCGATGCGTGCGCCGGCCAGGTCGAAGAAAGCGATCTTGACCTGTTCCGATTCGACGGTTTCGCGACCCGAGTCCGGGGTGCCCAGAATCGAGGCAAAGACCGATACGGCGGTCTCGAGGTCGTCCACGGCGATCGCCACGTGCTCGATACGGTTCTCGTTATCCATGGGGAACCCCGTCGGGTGGGTGAGTGTTATTGCGCCGGCGTTTTCACTTGCGCGCCCTGCCGGTCGAGAGGCGCGAGGGCATAGATTAGTTATATTCAGGCGGAAATACAAAGGGCGCTTTGAAGCAATGCCCGGTATGGGCCCGGCGCCGTCCAACGAACCCGAGCGAGGGACGGGAGCACGAATATGTCAGCGGTGATGGAAGTAACTGACGAAACCTTTGAAAAAGAAGTCGAAGAGGCTGAAGGCGTCGCGATGGTCGACTTTTGGGCGGCCTGGTGCGGTCCCTGTCGGCTGGTCGGCCCGATCGTCGACGAGCTGGCTCAGGAATACGCCGGCCAGGTCAAGGTCGCGAAGCTGGATGTCGACGCCAGTCAGCGCACGGCTATGAAGTTCGGAATTCGGTCGATCCCCAGCATTCTCATCTTTAAGGACGGGCAATTGGTCGACAGCGTCGTCGGTGCCGTCCCGAAACAGCATCTGGAGCAGAGGCTGAAACAGCACCTGGATTGATCAGATAGATGACACGGCCAGGCTGATCTGCCCGGGCCGGTACGATCGAAGGATCGAGACCAGCGCCTCCGGGAGCATTCGCTCCGGAGGCGCTTTGTTTCTGAGAGGGCAACTTCTATTGTTCTATTGCTCGCTCGGTCGACATTCAGCCATTGGATTCTACAAGGCGTCATTCGCGTGACTGGTACAGGAACGCTCTACCTGGTAAGCACTCCCATCGGGAACCTCGCTGACTTCACGTTTCGCGCAGTGGAGGTGCTCGGGTCGAGCGATGCGATACTGGCAGAGGATACGCGGCGCACGCGCGTCCTGTTGAACCACTACGAGATTTCCCCGCGAGAGATCAAGTCGCTGCACAAGCACAACGAGGCGGCGCGCACGGAAGAGATGCGTGCGCTACTGGCATCGGGTGGTAGCGTCGCGCTGGTCAGCGATTCGGGCACACCGCTAGTCTCCGATCCCGGTGCGCGTCTCGTGCGCGCGGCCATCGAAACGGGCGCTCGAGTCATCCCGATCCCTGGACCGTCCGCCGTTCTCGCTGCGCTCGTCGCCTGCGGATTCGACCCGGAACCGTTCAGTTTCTTTGGCTTTCCACCGCGATCGGGGCGTGCCCGAAGCGAGTTGATCGCGACGTTGGCAACACTGCGGCACACTGCGATCCTGTTCGAGTCGCCCCAGAGGCTGGTAGCCACCCTCCAAGAACTCGGAGCGGCCTTGGGTGAGGGCCGGTCGGTGGCCGTGGCCCGCGAGCTGACGAAGCTCCATGAGGAGGTGGTGAGGGGGACCCTGGACGAGGTGGCGGCGTACTATCGGGAGCATACACCACGGGGTGAGGTCGTGCTCTGTCTCGACGGTGAGGAGGATAGCGCCTCCAGCGAAGAGACACAGGCAGAAGCGGCCGCCGCTGCCCGTGCCCTGGTGCGGGAGGGAGCGACGTCGAAGCAGATTGTGCAGGCCCTGCGTGATCGGTTCGGTCTCGATCGCAATAGGGCCTACTCGATAGCACTCGAGGCTGCGGAAGAGGAGAGATCTTGAGGCTTGGACCGCCAGCGTTCTCGAGCTTGCTCGTGTGCGCGCTCGTGTTGTTTCCTTGCGAGAGCCGCTCGCAAACATCCGTCGAGCGCGGCAGGCTGGCCATCGCGCGGCTCCATTACGGAGGAGGCGGCGACTGGTACGCGAACCCGTCGTCCATCCCTAATCTTTTGGAACGCATCGCTAGCGACACGCGACTGCCGGTGACAGACCGTGAAGCCGTGAGTACACCGTTGAGTCCCGATTTGCGCGACTACCCCTACGTGTATATGACGGGTCACGGAAACGTCAGCTTCACGGACGAGGAGTTGAGAGCACTGCGTGCATACCTGGTGTCGGGCGGTTTCCTTCATGCCGACGACAATTACGGCATGGACGAATCGTTTCGTCGAGAAGTCGAGCGCCTTTTTCCCGAGAGCGAACTCGTTCCGATCCCCATCGATCACGCCGTGTACCGAATCGTCTACGAGTTTCCGGACGGGTTACCGAAGATCCACGAGCATGACGGGCTACCGGCCGAGGGCTTGGGCCTCTTCGACAACGGGCGCCTCGTGCTCTTCTACTCCTACCAGTCGGATCTGGGAGACGGTTGGGAGGATTCCGATGTACACGATGACCCGCTGGACGCCAGAGAGCAGGCTCTGAGGATGGGCGTTAACCTGTTCGCCTTCGCTGTGGCTCAAAGGAAACCGCTTTAGAGTTCGCATATGACACCAAGGCCAGAGCTCCCCAGGAAGAAAGTCCGAGCCCTGCGACAGCGGGTGGCCGTACAACTCAGTCTGGCGGCAGCGGGCGGTGTTGTCGCGGCGTTGGGCGGCCTGCTGGTGTCCAGTTGGGCGGTGAGTGGCACGGCGGCATGGCGACGGCCGTCGATGCTGCCTTTGGCGCTCTGGCTGGCAGCCGGCTCGATCGTCGCCTACTGGCTCTGGTGTATTCTGCGTCGTTCGTTGGGGTGGGACACAATGTCGGCTGCCGCCGAGATAGAAGAGCGAGTGGGCCTCCCCTCGGGAACGGTTCAGGGCGCCGTCGAGCCGGGGCTCGAGAGACCGGGAGTGTCGCGTTCGCTGCTCGAGTTGCACCGCACGCGAGTGGCGGAGCATCTCGAGGGCCGCCCCATCAGGCAACTGGGCAGCGGGCTCGCCCGTTCCGCTCGCCGCTACGCCGCCATGACGGTGGTTCTGGCAGCGGTTGCCCTGGCCACGTCCACGGCGATCTGGATTCAGGCGCGGGAATCGGCGGCGGATGCCTGGGCGGCGGTGCTGCATCCCGTGGCTCACCTCAGCCTGCCACCACTTCCGCCGCTGCGCCTGGTGGCCGAGTCGGACGACGTTCGGCGTGGACGCGATCTGCCGGTCACCGTGTTCGCACCGCAGCGCGATTCCGTCGAACTGATCTGGCAACCGAGTGGTCAGGTGCCCAGCCGTCGCTGGTACGAAGTCTCGAATGCGCCGGTGAGCGCCACTATTCCGCATCTCGATGCGCCCACACGGGTCTGGGCGCGGGCGCCCGACGGAGCGATAAGCGATACGCTGAGCGTCACGCCCATCGATCCGCTTCTGCTGCTGGACGTGCGACTAACGCTCAGCTATCCGCCCCACACTGGGCGCGAGCGTGAACTGTTCTCCACACCCTTGCCGGCCCTCACGGTCCCCGAAGGCACGCGGGCGGTCGTCACGGGAGTGGCGACGCGTTCTTTGGGTCGGGCCGCTTTGAGAAACGCTTCCGGTCGGTCGATCGCGCTGGAGATCAGCGAGGACAGACGGTTCCGAGGGTCTTTCAGGGTTCGCTCGGGCGCTTGGGGTTGGGACATCGCCGGCTCGCAAGGCGCCGCGCTCGAGAGTGAGCTCGACTCGTTGTACTTCACCACCGTTCCCGACAGCGTCCCGCTGGTCGATGTCGTGTACCCCGGCGCCGACACGGTGATGAACACGGACATGGTGCAACCACTCGTCGTTGAGGCCATGGACGACTACGGCCTCTCCAGAGCCGAGCTGGTGAGTTGGCGGATTTCCGTTTGGGGCGAACGGTGGCCGGAAGAAGTGATGGCCATCGAGTTGCCGGACGATGGGCCACGAGCCGATTTGCCGGTGCTGCTCGATGCCCGCGGCCGCGGGTTCCTTCCCGGCGATACGCTCCGCTACTTCGTGCGCGCCTACGACAACGCTCCCAATCCGCAGATGGGTGTCAGTCCCGAGTACGTGCTTCGTCTGCCCGCTCTGGACGAGTTGCGCGATCGGGCGGTCGCCGATGCCAACCAGTTGGTGGAAGACACCGAGCGATTGGCCGACCAGGCCCGCGAGCACCAGGAATCGGCGCGGGCACTGGAGCGATCCACCGAAACTCAACAGCCGCCGGCAGCCGATCGCCGCACTCCGCCAGGCCAACAGGGCGTCGAGTTCAAGGACACCGAAGCCGCGCGGCAGGCGCTGGAGGAAGCCAGTCAATTACTCGAGGAAGCCGAGCAGATACAGGAATCGCTGCGCGAGTTGCAACAGAGCATCGAGCAGGCCGGGCTGAACGATACCAGCGTGCTCGAGCGGCTGAGCGAAATCGAATCACTCTACGAGCGAATCCTCACGCCGGAACTCGAGCGGATGATCGAGGAGCTTCGTGAAGCATTGGCCGAACTCGATCCGGAAGCGATCCAGGAAGCCATCGAGCAGCTTGCAGAAGGCAGCGTCGATTTTCAGGAACGCGTCGAGCAAAGCCTCGAACTGCTGCGGCGTGCGGCACTCGAGACGGAATTCGAAACGCTCGAGACGGAAGCCGAGGAGTTGAGCGAGGCTCACGACCAGCTGGCCGAGGCCATATCCGAGACCGAACCACAGACGGCCGACTCGCTCGCTCCGCAATTGGAGCGTAGCGCCGAAGACCTGGGGGAACGTGCCGAGAACCTGGCGGAGGACGTGCGTGAGTTCGCAGAAGAGCTGAGCCGGGCGGGAGAGCAAAACGCAGCGGAACAGGCGACCCAGGCGCAACAGTCCGCGGCCGACGCCGCCCGCTCGGACCAGCAGGTCGCGGGCTCGCTATCGAGCGACCGACAGCAGGCCGGCCAGTCCGCGCAGCAGGCGGCATCGCAGATGGAGCAGGCGGCATCATCACTCGAGCAGGGCCGCCAGCAGATGCAGGAGGACTGGCGCCAGCAGGTCGTGCAGGCTTTGGAGCGCGCGCAGGCCGAGACCATGGAGCTGGCGCGCAGACAACAGCAGCTGAACCAACGACTGGACTCGAACGATGCGTCCGAGCGCGAGCAGGTCAGGTCCGACGAGGTGGCGATCAAGCGCGGCGTTGATCAGTTGAGCGAGCAGCTGTCTGACGCGGCCAAGTCGACGCTACTGCTCGATCAAGAGGTTGTCGAGGTTGCGAACGACGTCGGTGTCCGGATGGAACAGCTGCTGGGTCAGTTGTCGGACGGGACGCGATCGGGCAGCGGCGACTCGCAGCTGGGCGAGCAGGCCAGTGAAGCGCTCAACGAGTTGGCGTTTCGTTTGATGCAGGCCTCGGATGCCGCCGCCGAGGCGCAGTCGGGCACGGGTCTCCAGGAAGCGCTCGAGCAGCTTGCCCAGCTTGCCGAGCAGCAGGGACAGTTGAACCAACAGTCGGGCGGCATCACGCCTGGCGCGATCAGCGACATGATTATGGAACAGCTCCGGCAGCTGGCCAGTCGACAACGCGCCATCTCGGAGGAGCTCAGGAACATCGACCGTTCTATGGGGCCGCGAGGCCAGGTGCTCGGGCAGCTCGAGTCGTTGGGCCAGGAGGCGGAGGAGTTGGCGCGGCTGCTCGAGCGTGGCCAGTTGAACCCGGAAGTCGTTGAAAGGCAGAATCGGCTGTTCCAGCGGCTGCTGGACGCCGGGCGCACTCTGGAACAGGACGAATTCGATCGGGAGCGTCGGGCCGAGAGACCCGGTGATGTGGAAGTCCTGCGGCCCGGTCCGTTGTCGCCCGATCTGTTGCGCGGTCCGCAGTACCCGCTGCCCGCCGACGAGGCTCTGCGTCGTTACCCGCCGGCCTACCGTCGACTGATCCTCGAGTACTTCGACCGACTGAATGGTCGGGAGGGTAGCGGTGGCTCGTAGAAGCGCGCTGGTTCTTTTCGTTCTGATGTTGATACCGATTCCCGGAATCGCTCAGACCGATCGGCAAGAGTGGATTCAGCGCGAGGTGCGCCACGCTCAGTCACTCGAGCGAGCCGGACAGCATACTCGTGCGCTGATTACGCTCGACGAAGTGCTGTTGGTCTCACCGGCGGAGCCGACAGCGATCCTGGCCTACGAGCGGATATCGCGACGTCTGGGCCAGCCCGAGGCGGCGCTCCCCGTCGTGGAGCGTGCTATCGAGGCCGATCCGGCATCGTCGCTGCTCAGGCAGGTGCAGCTACGCCTTTTGGCCGATCTTGGCTGGGTCGACGAAGTCATTCAGGCCGGGGATCGATGGGTGCGGATGATACCCCGTTCGGATCTCGCGTACCGTGACTACGCTGCCGCCCTCCAGCGACTGGCGGAGTACAGCGTGGCCGAGCGAATCCTGCTGGAAGGGATCGTCAATGCCAACCGGCCGGCGTCGCTCTACACCCAGCTGGCCGACCTGTACGTGGAACAACGTCGTTGGTCCGACGCGGTGGATCAGTGGTTCGCGCTTCTCGATCGCTCTCCCGATGCCGGGTGGGACATAGTCAACTACAAGCTCGAGACGCTGGGCCCCCAGTCCGAGCTAGTCGCGGTGACCATCCTGCGCCGCTTGCCCGAAGGGCGTCTCACGACCGGCGAGCAGAAGCTGGCTGCCGTTGCTTCGATCTACGCCGACAGACCCGGAGAGGCACGAAGACGTGCGGAGGGAACACTCCATTTACTGGAGACCGTGGAACGCGAACGCTTCGTCGCGCAGCTCGCCAAAGTTGCCGCCGCCCAGGAAGAGCCGGCGTTGGTGGCGTGGGCCTATCGTCAGATGCTTTTCGCTGCCGTCGGCGACTCGACACGCTGGGACCTCGCTCAGCAGATCGTACGGCACGATGTCAGCGCCGGCGACACGACCGAAGCCTTAACCACGCTCTCTGAAGTACTCGAACGAACCGAGTCGGGAACGCAAGCGCATCGCTGGGCTAGCGGCACTCGCATTCGACTCCAGGCGTCGGAAGGAGACTACGGCGATGCCGAACGCGGGTTGCGACGGCACGTGGTGCAGTATCCCGACGATCCGGCGCTTCCCGCGTTGGCCCTGGCCGTGGCCGACGCGAACGTCCGTCGCGGTCGGATCGATGAGGCGGCGGCGATACTCGAGCTCGTGCCGCGAGCCGGAACGACATCGGAGGTGGCCGCAAAGATAGCGGCGAGCCGTGCGTACCTGGCGCTCTATGCGGGGCAGTACGACGAGGCTCGGGTCGAATTCGAGGTCGCGGCGGCCAGTCTCAGCGGCGGAGAACGCGGCGAAGCGCTCAGGTTCCTGGGGTTCCTACGCAACGGTAACGAAGCGGAATTGAAAGCCGTGGCCGACGCGCACCGCGCGCTTCAGGAAGAACGAAACGTCCGCGCGTTCGATCGACTGATGGACGGTTTGCGTGGGGTGCGGTCTTCACAGGCGCGACCGGCGATTCTGCTTTGGGCTGGAGAGATAGCGGTCGCCGCGGATGAGCCCGACCGGGCCGAGACCGTGCTGCGGCGAATTCCGGAGCTGTATCCCGAGTCGGGCGAAGCGCCGGTGGCGTTGGTGACTCTTGCGGAAGCGCTGGCGGCCGACGGAAAAGCGATGAGCGCCATCGAAATCTTGGAGACATTGATACTGGAGTATCCCGAAAGCGCCCTTACGCCGCTGGGTCGCCGGCGGCTGGCGGAGTTGAAGGAAGAGGTGCCCCGCTCGTGAGGATGCGTTTCGCTCTCGTCCTGTCGTTCCTCATGGTGTCTGCCGGTGCGGCGCATGCCCAGCACTTGCTGGCGCCGATGGACGATGCCCAGGCTAACCACCTGCGCGCCTACGGGCTCGCCTATTGGGTGTTGCAGCGCGGCGAACGAGTGGAATGGCTGCTGAACTATCGGGCCGGGTCGTTCCTGCTTCCCGACGCGCCTGCCGTACGTCGCGAAGCTGCGCTGCGCGGTGTCTCGCTCGAGCCGCTGTCGGGCGGTGGACTGTCCACGGTGCGTGCCGAAGTCGAGGCATCGAACATGGAGTCGGTGATCCTGGAAAAAGCTCCACGAGTCGCCGTGTATACGACACCCGGCGCTCGGCCGTGGGACGACGCAGTGACGCTGGCGCTCACCTACGCGGGGATCGAGTACGACCAACTATGGGATCCGGAAGTCGTTGCGGGCAAGCTGCTGGAGTACGATTGGCTACACCTGCACCACGAGGATTTTACCGGCCAGTTCTCGAAGTTCTATCTCACCTACGCGGGCTCCGCCTGGCTGCAGGAGGCGGTGATACGCAATCGCCGTGTGGCAGCCACCCTCGGTTTCAGGAACGTGCCTGCCCTCAAGAAAGGCGTCGCGGACAAGATCCGGCAGTACGTCGAGGGTGGCGGTTTCATGTTCGCCATGTGTACGGCGACCGAGACCATCGATCTGGCGCTGGCGGCGCTGAATGTCGACATCGCGGCCAGCTACGCTGATGGTGACGGAGTGGATCCCGATGCGACGGCTCGTATGAACTGGGATCGGGCGTTCGCCTTCGAAGATGCCGAGCTGTTCGACAGCCCCGCGCTTTCAGCCTTCAGCGACATCGACGGCCACCTGGTCAACACGCCCATGCGACAGCAGCTGGGTGTGTTCGAGTTGTTCGACTTCAGCGCGAAGATCGATCCGGTGGCGAGCATGCTGACGCAGAACCACGAGCGCGTGATCCGCGATTACTATGGACTGACGACCAGCTTCCGGCGCGACCGCCTGAAACCGTCCGTCACAGTCCTGGCCGAGGAAGCGAACGCACCTTGGGTTAAGTACATACACGGAAACACCGGGAACGGCACCTGGACTTTCCTCGGCGGGCACGATCCCGAGGATCCACAGCACGTCATCGGCGACCCGCCCACCGACCTGGATCTCTACCCTCACTCGCCCGGCTACCGTTTGATCCTCAACAACGTCCTTTTCCCGGCGGCAAAGAAGAAGCACCTGAAGACCTGACTAGCCGCCCACCCGCCCTCCGGATAGGTTTCGGGGCCCCCTGGGAGTGTGCGATATATAGTGCCGGCGGAACCGAAAACTGGCTCGCCGCCGGCTAATCCCATGGACGTTGGCTATAGAGGGTGCCCGATGCCGGACTTTTCAAGACAATATTCGAATCTTCCCACCTACGCGCTGGCGGATGTTCCCAAGATAAAGGCCGAGCTCGCCGATAAGGGCGTCGACGTCATCGATCTGGGCGCCGGCGACGCCGATCAGATGCCGCCCGCCCAGGCGATAGAGACCCTACAGCAGGCCGTGACCGAAGAGCGCTTCAACCGCTATCCGTTCTCCCGTGGCCTTCCGGAGTTCCGAATCAAGATCTCCGAGTGGATGCAGCGGCGATTTGGGTTCGAGATGGATCCCTTCTTAGAAGTCTTGCCACTCATCGGTAGCAAGGAAGGCATCGCACACCTGCCCATCGTCTATCTCAATCCCGGAGACGCGGCCATCATGCCGGATCCCGGCTACTATCCTTACTTCGGTGGCACCTACCTGCTGGGTGGTGAGGCGATCGAGGTGCCGCTGAGGGCGGAGAACGGCTTTCTTCTCGATTGGTCCGAGGTTCCGAAAGAGAAGTTGGCCAGCGCCAAGATCCTCTACCTCAACTACCCGAACAACCCGACCGGCGGGATCGCCACGGACGAGTACTTCCAGGAAGCGCTGGAGTTCTGCCGCGCTCACGACATTCTGTTGGTGAACGACAACGCCTACTCCGAGATCGCCTTTGACGGTTATCGTCCGCCAAGTGTCTTACAGTATGAGGGGGCACGCGACGTAGCGGTGGAGTTCCACTCTCTTTCGAAGACTTACAATATGACCGGCTGGCGGATCGGCTGGGTCGCCGGGCACAAGGAGACCATCGGGGCTATGACGAAGGTCAAGCCGTACCTGGATACCGGAGCGTTCCTGGCCTGCCAGGCTGCGGGGGTTGCCGCCCTGGATGCCTGGCCCGAGTTCGTGGCCAAGAACGTGGCTATCTTCCAGGAGCGCCGGGACGCCGCGGTCAACGCGTTCCGTCAAGCCGGCTGCCAGGTAGAATGCCCGCGCGCCACAATGTATCTCTGGATTCCCATACCCAGCGGCGAACCATCCATCGACTTCGCCCGTCGGATCTTGCAGGAGTCCGGGGTTGTTCTCTTTCCAGGCGCGGGCATGGGTGCTGGTGGTGAAGGCTACTTCCGTGTGGCTCTGACGGTGCCCGCGGCCCGTCTGGAAGAAGCCGCGCAACGCGTTGCGGAAGTGCTGTAACCGGAACTGGATGGCGCGCTTGGAGTATCAGCTTAAGTGATCTTCTCAACCCTCCTCGGTAAGCCCAGCGCGCCTGCGGACGGCGAGCCCGGGGGTGCTGAACCGCGCCGGCCCGAGACCCTGTCGCTGACGCGCCGTAGAGCACGGCGCTACCGCATTGCGATCTCCAGCGGTCTCATTGCCTCCGTGTTGCTGCACATCCTCATGGTTCGCCTCTCGCCGCTCCTCATCCGTTATCTGGAAGCCGACGTCGGCATGTATCAGATTCCACCGCCAATCTTCGTCGAGCCCCAGGGGATGAGAGCCATCGAGGTGAGGATTGTCGAGACGCCAACCGTCGAGACCGAGCCCGCTCCGGAGCCCGTGCCCGAGGTGATCGAGCCGGAAGAGGAAGAAGGCGAAGCCGAGCCGTCGCTATCCGGTGCAGAGCGGCTGCGCCCGCGAGTCGGCGATTGGCGCCTCTGGGTATTCACTCGGCCGTCGAGCCGCACCGACCTCACCCCGGAGGAACGTTCGCGCATGCTCGAGGAGCGGATATACGCCATGCTCGAGGCGTACGACGACAGCATTGCCGCCGAGCTGGCCCGGCAGGCCGAGGCGATGGACTGGTCAGTGGGCGAGGAGGGCAACAAGTGGGGGGTCTCGCCCGGCAAGATCCACCTGGGCCCCATCACGCTTCCGCTGCCGATATATATCGGACCCGGACGCGAGTCCGAGGACATGCTCCGCGACTACGGCGCGATCCAGCGCCAGGCGGGCGAAGCCGCCGTGCGCGATGCCCAGAAGGACCGCATCAAGGCGATCCGCGAGCGCGAGCAGAAAGCCCGCGAGGAAGCTCAGAAAAAAGAGAAGAACGACACGACCGGGACCGGGGGCCCGTAGTCGCGGCTCAGTGGGCTCCTGCCGCATTGCCAGTCGGCATCTTCCAGATAAGTTAGTCCTTTCGGTTCAGGACTTGTTTGCTGCCAAACCCTGTGGTTTTGGGAGTAGGTGAGTAAACGAGCAATAGAGCAATCGAGACTGCGAGTTGGGAGTTTTCGGAGGCGACGCTCCAAACTCAGTTGCTCGATTGCTCAATTACTCGTTTACTCACCTACTCCCGATATAGAAAGCAGATTAGATGAAGCTGGCCCCACGCTACGATCCCGGCTCATTCGAGGAGTCCACGTACTCCGACTGGATGAAGCACGGCTATTTCTCCGCCGACGAGCACGGCGACCGGGAGACGTACGTCATCGTCATGCCGCCACCCAACGTGACTGCCGAGTTGCATATGGGTCACGGCTTGAACAACACTATTCAGGATGTGCTCATCCGCTGGCGCCGCATGCAGGGCAGGGAAGCGCTGTGGGTGCCGGGGACCGACCACGCTGGGATCGCCACGCAAAACGTCGTCGAGCGTCGACTGGCCGCCGAGGGAATCAAGCGCTGGGACCTGGGCCGCGAGGAATTCGTCAAGCGCGTCTGGGCGTGGGTGCAAGAGACGGGCGGCACCATCCTCGACCAGTTGAAGGCGATCGGCAGTTCGGCGGATTGGGATCGTACCGCTTTTACCCTTGACCCGGGACTCAGCAGCGCGGTGCGCGAGGTGTTCGTGCGCCTGTACGAGAAGGGGCTCGTCTACCGGGGTAACTACATCGTCAACTGGTGTCCCCGCTGCGCTACCGCGCTCGCTAACGAGGAGGTAGAGCACGAGGATGTCGAGGGCGCGCTGTACTATCAGCGCTATCCCATCGTGGGCGACGAATCGGACTATGTCGTGGTGGCGACCACGCGGCCCGAGACGATGCTGGGTGATACCGCAGTAGCGATCCACCCCGAGGATCAACGTCACCAGGCTCTGCTCGGTAAGACCGTTCTCCTGCCGCTGGCCGAGCGCGAGATCCCGGTCATCGCCGACGAGTTCGTCGATCCCGAGTTCGGTACCGGCTTCGTGAAAGTGACGCCGGCTCACGATCCCAACGACTTCGAGATCGGGCTGCGCCACGATCTGCCGCAGGTCGACATCTTCAACGAGGACGCGACGCTCTCCGACAACGTACCCGAGCGGTTCCGTGGGCTCGACCGGTTTGCCGCGCGCGAGGCCGTCGTCGCGGAACTGAAAGGTGAAGGGGTTGCTCGAGAAGGTCGAGACCCACCTCCACTCGGTGGGCCACTGCTATCGCTGTCACACCATGGTGGAGCCGCGCCTATCCGAGCAGTGGTTCGTTCGCATGAAGCCGCTGGCCGAGCCCGCGCTCGAGGCCTTCCGCAAGGGTCACATCACTTTCACGCCCGAGCACTGGGGCGGCGTGTACGTGCACTGGCTCGAGAACGTGCGCGATTGGTGCATCTCGCGGCAGCTGTGGTGGGGGCACCGTATCCCAGTCTGGTATTGCAGGGGGTGTGCTGCGATGCTCGTACTACGCGACGACCCGGAAGCGTGCAGCGAGTGCGGCAGCGCCGAGATCGACCAGGACCCCGACGTGCTCGACACCTGGTTCTCGTCATGGTTGTGGCCGTTCAGCACGTTGGGGTGGCCGGAAGAGACCGACGACCTGAAGACCTTCTACCCGGGCCACACGCTGGTCACGGCTCCGGAGATCCTCTTCTTCTGGGTGGCCCGCATGATCATGGCCGGCCTGGAGTTCATGGGCGAGGTCCCGTACCGAGATGTGTATTTGCACGGAACGGTGCGCGACCACAAAGGCCGCCGCATGTCCAAGTCGGCGGGTAACGGAATCGATCCGCTCGAAGTCGTGCGGCTGTTCGGGGCCGACGCGTTGCGCTTCACCTTGATGAACGGACTGGGGATCGGCGCCGACCTGCAGCTCAACTACGAGGACCTCGAGGAGACGTTCCACGTCGGGCGCAACTTCGCCAACAAGATCTGGAATGCATCGCGACTCGCTCTTCCTCACATGGAGGGCGACCCGATCGGTCCGGTGCCCGATCGGGCGGTGCTCGAGCTGTCGGATCGCTGGATCCTCTCGCGCCTGAACCGCGCGACGCGAGAGGTCACCGAGAACCTCGAGCGCTATCGGTTGCACGAGGCGGCGGGAGGTGCGTACCGCTTCTTCTGGAGCGAGTTCTGCGACTGGTACCTCGAGATCGTGAAGACGCGTCTCTACGATGAGTCGAATCCCGAGATACGGGGCACGGCGCGCGCCGTCCTCCGCCAGGTGCTGGACCGTAGCCTGCGCCTGCTGCACCCGTTCATGCCGTTCATCACCGAGGAGCTGTGGCTCAAGCTGCCGGACCGGGATGCCGACAGCATCATGCTGGCCAAGTGGGTCGAGCCGATCGCGGAATGGGACGATTCCGACGCCGAGGCCGAGATGTCGATCCTACAGGAAATGCTCGGTGCGGTCCGCAACATTCGCAGCGAATACAATGTCCAGCACAGCGGGAAGGTGGCGGTACTGATACGTTCGGCCGATGCGGCGCTTCGGTCGGCGATCGATGCCGAGGACGAGTCCGTCCGCCGGTTGGGCGGTATCGATGGTGTGGAGTTTGACGGTGAACCGCACGGCGCTTCCGCGATCAAGGTTCTCACTTCGGGTGCCGAGATCCTGGTGCCCTTGGAAGGCTTGATCGATCTGGATCGCGAGCGGGCCCGCTTGGCGAAGCACGCCGGCGAGCTGCAGGGGTTGGTGGAACGGTCCGAACGCAAACTGGCCAGCGAAGACTTCGTGCAGAAGGCTCCGGCTCAGGTCGTCGAGCAAGCGCGCGAAAAGCTCAAAGCTCTTCAGGAACAGCTCGATAAGGTGACGGAGAAGCGAAAGGCTCTGGAGGTCGAGTAAGCGCGTGTTCACGATCCGGCGTACCGACGCGGCTTGGGCCAGCTTGACCGCGGGTGTCGCCGGCCTTTGCGTCAGCGCATTCCTCGGCGTCGAATCGTGCGCCTACGTCGCTGCACCGCCCGGCGGACCGGCCGACAGCATCCCTCCCATGGTGGTCCTGGTCGAGCCTGACAGCTTTTCAGTGAATCCCGGCTTCGATGGCGACGTTCGCTTCGAGTTTGACGAGTCGATCTCGGAGCGCGGTATCGAAGGGTCCACCGTGCTGTATCCGTTCGAGGCCCGCCCGCAGGTGAAGAAGGGAAAACGCGAGCTGAAAGTCCGTCCGCGCGAGGGGTGGGTCGACGACCGTATCTATCACATCCGCGTCAATCCGAACATCCAGGACCTGTTCAACAACAGGATCGAAAACCCGCTCACCTATACATTTTCCACAGGTTTGCCGATACCCAACAACGGTGTTCAGGGTACCGTCACCGACCGTATCACCGGCCAGCCGCTGCGTTCGGGTCGGATCGACATGGTGAGAACGCCGGACACGCTGCGCTACGGCAGCGTCGCCGACACCGCGGGTGAGTTTGCGCTCAGAGCGTTGCCGCTCGGTGACTACCTCGCTATCGGGTACCAGGACGTTAACGGTAACCAGCGCGCCGACGAGTTCGATCGCTCCGACACGTTGGAAGTCGAACTGGCCGCTGACGGAATGCTGGCTCTCGATTTCCACGTGTTCCGTCACGATACGCTGCCGCCCCAACTTGCAGTGACGACGGCTGTCGATACGATCACCGTCGAACTCCAGTTCAACAGCTACATCGACCCGGATTCGCCGTTGAGCGTCGCCGACGTGGCCATGTACGGTGCCGTGGATACCGTCGCGGTCGCTATCGATACGGTGCTGCACGCCTGGGAATACGCGATCTGGCGTGATTCGGTTGCCGCGGTGATACGCGAGGCCCAGGCGGCGGAACGGGCTCGCCTGGATTCGCTGGCGGCTGTGGAGGCGGGAGACACGTTGGCCGCCGAGGCCGACACGCTGGAACGGGCGCCGCCGCCCCAAGTCCTCCAAGCGGAAGAAGAAGGTGAGGAAGAGCCGGAGGAGGTCGAAGAGCCGCCGCGATTGCCGGATGAGCGGATCTTCGTCATCACGGCTGGGCCGATCCCTAGCGCTGCCCATATCGTGACGATCCAGAACATCCTCAGCCTCAGCGGACTGATCGGTGGAGGAGAGATGACCTTCCAGCCGGTGGAACCCGAGCCCGAGGAAGAAGAGGAACCGCCGGGCGAACCGCCCGGCTGACCGCGGATGCAAGAGTGAACGATTCGCGAAGGAGAATCCCCAGCGTCGACTCGCTGCTGCAGTCGGACGCATTCACAGGCCTGTTGGGCGAGCGCCCGCGTTCGCGTGTGGTGGGTGCGCTTCGCCGCATATTGGACGACCTGCGCCACCAGTTGGCGGAAGGCGCCGAGGACGCTGCACCCGACGCGCCCGAGCTTGCCGAGCGCACGCGTCGGGCGCTCGACGCGATGGACACACCGTCGCTCCGCCGGGTGATCAACGCCACCGGGATCCCGCTACACACGAACCTCGGGCGCGCACCGCTGCCGTCGGCGGTTCGCGAGGCGTTGGCCGAGGTCAGCGTCGGCTACACCAACCTGGAGTACGATCTCGATAAGGGAACGCGCGGATCGCGGCACGACCATTGCGCTGCGCTATTGATGGAGCTCACCGGCGCCGGTGGCGCTCTCATCGTCAACAACAACGCAGCAGCGGTCGTCCTCGCCGTCGACGAGTTGGCCCACGGCCGCGAGGTCGTCGTTTCGCGCGGCGAGCTGGTCGAGATCGGTGGCTCGTTCCGCGTGCCGGATATCGTAGCGAAGAGCGGCGCGCGCATCGTCGAGGTCGGCACCACGAATCGCACACACGCGCGCGACTACGAAGGGGCGATGGGGCCCGAAACGGGCGCGCTACTGAAGGTGCACCAGTCGAACTTCCGGCAGTCGGGTTTCGTAGCCGAAGTGGACATCGACGAGTTGGCCGAGATCGCGCATCGGCGCGATATCCCGGTGATCCACGATCTGGGGTCGGGGTTATTGCCCGAAGCCGAATCGCTGGGGTTGCCGTGGGAGCCCAGCGTGCGAGGCTCGCTGCACGCGGGCGCCGACATCGTGACGTTCAGCGGCGACAAGCTGCTGGGTGGACCGCAGGCCGGTGTGATCGTCGGACGCGCCGAGCTGATCGAACGACTGCGGAAGAACCCGCTGCTGCGGGCGTTGCGCGTAGGCAAGCTGACTATCGCGGCGTTGGAAGCGACGCTGCGTGAGTGGCGTGACGAAGGCGTGGCGCGGTCGGAGATACCGGCCATGGCCTTGATCGTGGCCGATAGCGACGCGCTCCGCCAGCGAGCCGAGCGCATCGCTGATATGCTACGCGGCAAGGCACCGGGGGTGGAAATCGAGGTGGCTGGGGATGTCACCGAGATCGGCGATGCGCTGGTCCTCGATCCGCGCACCGTTTTGTCCGGCGAAGAAGACGGATTCATCGAGAGAGTGGCGGAGGTGTTGAAGGGGAATGGGTAGCACGGCTCGACGGCGCGCGGCCTTCATCGACCGCGATGGAACACTGATAGAAGAGCGCGGCGATCTCGGCCATCCCGATGGCGTCGCTCTGATTCCCGGCTCGGCCGATGCGGTGCGCCGCCTCCGGGAAGCGGGCTTGCTCGCCGTCCTGGTCACGAATCAGTCGGGCATCGCCCGCGGCCTGTTCACGGTATCGGACTTCGAGGCGGTGCAGGCGCGGATGACGCACCTGCTGAACCAAGAACACGCGGCTCTGGATAACGCCTACTTTTGTCCCCATCATCCCGATGTCAACGGACCCTGTGATTGCAGAAAACCGGCCGACGGGATGTATCGCGAGGCCGAGCGCGAGATGTCCATCGATCTGAGCCGCTCGTTCTACGTCGGCGACCGCTGGCGCGACGTAGCGGTCACCGAAAAGGTTGGCGGCACGGGCTACTTGGTGAGGACCGGAGCCGGCGGACAAGGCGCTCCGCCGCAGGCGGAGCACGTGGAGTTTGTCGACGACCTTGCTCAGGCGGCGGACAGAATTCTCGAGGAACTCCGTACGTAGGCGGCGCAACGATGTTGAACGTCGAGATACACTGGGAGTAACACAATAATGCCGTCGCCAGCAGTCGCCGTATTCGCCTCCGGTGGAGGCACGAATCTCCAGAGCCTCCTGGACGCTTTCGGCTCCGCCGGTAGTCCCGACGACTCGTGCCGCATCGCTCTGGTCATCAGCGACCGCCCCGGAGTAGGCGCACTGGACCGTGCGGAGAAGGCCGGCGCCGCCACCGCGGTGATTCCACCCAAGGAGTACGACAGCCAGGAAGCATTCGGAGAGGCGCTGATCGCCGCGATGCGCGAGCACGATATCGAAATCGTCGCCCTGGCCGGCTATCTCAAGCTGGTACCCGAGAACTTCGTCCAGGCTTTCCGCGGCCGCATCATCAATATCCATCCCGGGCCGCTGCCGACGTTCGGCGGCTCGGGCATGTGGGGCCACCACGTGCACGAGGCTGTGATCCAGTCCGGCGTCGCGATCTCGGGGCCGACGATCCACTACGTAGACGAACGCTACGATACCGGGCCCATCATCGCCCAGTGGCCCGTACCCGTGCTCGACGATGACACGCCCGACTCGCTGGCGGCTCGGGTGCTGAAGTACGAACACAAGCTCTACCCGGCGGTGCTCCGGGCGCTGGCCCGCGGCGAGATCGAGTGGCAGGATGACCGGCACGTACGCCGCGGCGCGTACGGCGTCGGTGAAAAGGGCTTTCAAGTGAACGACGAGACATCATCGCTGGCGAGCGTGCAGCCCGCCTGGAGAGACTAGAACGTTGGGATAGGGAGGTAGACCGTGCCACGCGCAGTCGTCAGTGTTTATGACAAGACGGGCGTCGTCGAGTTCGCCCGCGGGCTCACCGAGTTGGGCTACCAGATCGTCTCCACCGGCGGTACCGCACGCAAGCTGAGAGAAGCCGGGGTCGAGGTCACGGGGGTCAGCGACGTCACAGGATTCCCGGAGATCATGGGCGGCCGCGTGAAGACTCTGCATCCGGTCATCGCCGGCGGCATCCTGGCGCGCCGGGACAACCCCGACGACATGAAGCAGCTGGAAGAGCAGGGGATCGAGCCCATCGACGTGGTGGCGGTCAATCTTTATCCGTTCGAAGACACGGTGGCCAAGCCCGAGGTGACGCTGGCCGATGCACTCGAGCAGATCGACATCGGCGGGCCGACGATGCTGCGCGAGTCGGCGAAGAACCATCCCTATGTCACGGTCATCTGCGACCCGGCGGACTACGATTCGGCGTTGGACAAACTGAAGGCCGGCGCGACCGATCCCGAGTGGCGACGATCATTGGCGGTGAAAGTGTTCCGTCACACCAGCGGGTATGACACGGCCATCTCCCACTACCTGTCCAATGGTGCTGGCGAGTTTCCCGAGAGCTTTGCCGTGCGCCTCGACAAGATCCAGGACCTCCGTTATGGCGAGAATCCGGACCAGGCGGCGGCGTTCTATCGCATAGCGGATACGCCGACGATGCGCGGGGTCGCGGCTCTGCAGCAACATCACGGAAAAGAACTTTCGTACAACAACATCCTGGACCTGGACGGCGCGCTGATGTCGCTTTCGCCGTTCGCGAAGTCCGAACGTCCAGCCTGCGCGGTGATCAAGCACACGACGCCCTGCGGTATCGCCGTCGCGGATACAGTGGCCGATGCCTACAAGCGCGCCTTCGCCACGGATACCATCAGCGCCTTCGGATCGGTCATCGCTATCACGCACGAGGTCGACCTCGCAGCCGCCGAGTCGCTGGCCGAGCTGTTCGTCGAGTGCGTCGTCGCGCCCAGCTTCAGCGAGGACGCGATGGGGCGGCTCACCCAGAAGAAGAACCTCCGTATCCTCACCTTCCCCGAGGATCCCACCGCATATCTCCAGGCTCGCGGTCACCTGCAGGGCAACCTCGAGCTTCGTGGCGTGCCCGGCGGTGCGTTGTTGCAGACGCGCTCCGAGCCGCCGTGGCCCGGCGAAGACGAGGGCTGGCGTGTGGTGACCAAGCGGAAGCCGACAAAGGATGAGATACGGGACCTGCGCTTCGCATGGGCGGCCATCTGGGGCGTCAAGTCGAACGCCATACTGCTGGCCCGGGACGAGATGGCCATCGGCATCGGTGCCGGCCAGATGAGCCGGGTGGACGCGTCCAAGCTGGCGGGTATGAAAGCCACCGAGGGCGGCCACGAGCCCGAGAAGGGATGTGTGCTTGCGTCCGATGCGTTCTTCCCATTCAGGGACGGTGTCGATGCTGCTGCTGAATCAGGCGTCACCGCCATCGTCGAGCCCGGCGGTTCGATCCGCGATGAAGAGGTTATCGCGGCGGCCGACGAGCACGATGTGGCGATGGTCTTCACCGGTCGACGGCTGTTCCGTCACTAGCGCGCCGCGTTCCGCACATACGCGAGCGGCCCGGTCGCTGACAGAGCGCCGGGCCGTGGCCGTCCCGGCAGCAGTTGCCCACCGATTCGTATGCCGGTAAGGTTACTCCGCCTAAGTCGTGGGAAGATCCGAAGCCCCGGCGAGCCACCGCAGAATCCCACTTTCTGTTCCGCCGGAACTACTCTCGCGCGTCCCGAGCTTGTAGTGGGAAACGGGGCGTAACCCTACTATGACAAGTGAAGATACTCATCGAT
The DNA here is from genome assembly GCA_039589995.1 of Gemmatimonadota bacterium. Lineage (GTDB taxonomy): Bacteria > Gemmatimonadota > Gemmatimonadetes > Palauibacterales > KS3-K002 > JBDHGH01. Next base: position 21,402 of record JBDHGH010000088.1, read on the forward strand.
ATCGCCGGTTGGCTGGGTGCCGCCCTTTTGCTGCTCGCCTACTTCCTCGTGTCGACGGGGAGGGCGCGCGGATCGTCCCTCCGTTATCAGGCTCTCAACATCGTCGGTAGCATCCTCTTGGGCGGTAACGCCCTCTTCTACGGCGCGATGCCGTCCGTCGGCATCGATGTAGCCTGGATCGGCATCGGTGTGCTGGCGTTGGTCCAGGGACGCAGGCGAATTGCGGAGCAACGGGCTGGTGAGGTCAATCTCGAGGAGGCAGAATGATGCGAACAAGGTCGCCGGTTACCCCTATGGCGTACCACCTCGCCCTCCAAATCTGCGTTGCGGTGCTTCTCGTGCTGGTAGCCAGTGCAAAGGACGCCTTGGCCCAGCACACCGATGAGGGCAGCAACGAGAAGGCGAGCTTCTTCGAGAACTACTTCGGCTTCCACGAGCCGATGTACTTCATTCTCAGCGAGAGCAATCCGGGAAACACCGGAAGAGAAAGACTCACCTTCGCGAAATTCTAGATCAGCTGAGTTTCCGGTGTTACCTTCACGACTCATGTCTATGCGGAAACGAATTCACGTGTCGGGCATCTTCGGACTGGCGGCAACGCTGCTCGTGCAAGGAAACGTCATTGCCCAGGACGCCCACTACTGGACCAACCAGTACGGGACGCGCGCCGAGTTGCTGGGTGGCCTGGTGGTGGGAAGCGCGGTGGACCTCTCCGCCACGTTCTACAACCCCGGGGCGCTGGCCCGCGTGTCCAACCCGACGTTGATTCTGACGACAGACGCCTGGCAAATCATCGGGATCACGCTGGACACGGGGGTCGGCGATGCGTTCGACCAGACTTCGACCCGGTTCCGTACTGCTCCCAGGATCTTTGCCATCCAGGTCCCGTCCGAAGAGTCCAGGAACAAGTTCGCCATATCGTTTCTCACCCGACACGACTTCGAGCTGGACGTCACAGCGGGGCGCGCCACGCCGCGTGACAGCGTTACCGCGGAAGCGGCATTCTCGGGCGAATCGACGGGCCGGGCGAATTTGTCGGAAGGATGGGGCGGGTTCACCTGGGCGCGCCCGCTGTCAGACCGCGTGGGCCTTGGGGCCACCGGATATTTTGCGGTGCGCTCGCAGAGGAGACGCCGGCAGGTCACCGCTTCAGTTGTGGACACGACGGGTGCGGGCACGTCCGTCATCGACTTCGATGATCTCAGCTACTGGAACGTGCGGGCTCTGGCCAAGATTGGCCTGCTATTCGACTTCGCGCCGCTGCAGTTGGGAGTGACGGTCACGACCCCTAGCCTCAACCTGTTCGGCGAGGGTGAGACGAGGATCAATCGGTCGGTCATCAATCCGGACACGGCAGATAGCGCTTTGGATGAGTCGGAACTGGTGGCCAACGTCCAGACGGGATTATCGTCGACTTACAAGTCGCCGCTTTCCATCGCGGTGGGCGCCGAGTACGACTTCGGCCGGACGTCGGTGTTCGTCACCGGCGAGTGGTTCAATGGCGTAGACGCATATTCGATCCTCGACCCCGACCCGTTCGTTGGCCAGACCACCGGGGACACGATATCCGTGGACGTCATACAGGAACTCGACCCGGTGTTGAACCTGGGTGTTGGGGTGGAGCATTCCGTCTCGAATTCAGTGGAGATCTACGCCGCGTTCTTCACCGACCGCACGGCCTTCGATCGCCAATCCGTAGACCCGTTGGCGATAGCAACATGGGACATCCTCCACTTCACCGCCGGGGCGGCGTTCCAAGTCGGATCGATCGACCTGACCCTGGGCGCATCCTACGGCCACGGCAACGGCGAGGCCCTGCCGGCCGACTTCCTGGGCCAACCGACGGACGTCACGGGCACCTATCGTAGCATCAAGCTGATCCTCGGCTTCCAGCTAGCCTTTTGATCGAGGACCGGCCCGATTGGGTTGAGGCTGTGTTGCGAATCGCCTATGCTTTCAGACCCTACGGAGGAGGATCAAACAAGCCATGCGACCGGCCCCGACGTGTTCAAACGCTCATGCGATTTCTTACATGGGCGCCTGCGTGGCAGTCACCCTCTTCGCTGCCTGCGAACCACGTTCACGATCCGAGGCCGCGAACATTCAGGCGGTTCTGGAGGGCAGTCGTCGCGCTCACCTGGAAACCGACGCCTCGCTGATTGCGGCCCACCTGGCCGATTCGGTTGTAAGCATCAACGGCGGGCAGGTCATCATCCAGACGAAACAGGAGATCGAAGACTTCTTTCGATTCTACTTCGACGGGGCGATCTATCACGCGTGGGAGGATGTCACGCCGCCAATCATCTCGATGTCCAAAGACGGATCGATGGCGTGGGTGGCCCGAACTGTCCACGTAGATCGCGAGGAACTTGGCCCCGGCGGCGAGCTGTGGCGAAGCCAGTTCACCTCCGCATACACGGCGACCTACGAAAACACCGACGCGGGATGGAAGATGAATTCGGTCACCTCCACTTTCCTTCCCGCGCTCTCGGATGGCCAGCGGCTCCTATCAGCGATGCGCCGGACGCTGGGAGGCGAAGAGGTGGTGACCGTTACACAGAACTTGATGGCCGCCGCCCGGGTCGAGGGCCCTTCCTCCAGCTATGAAGTGGTGACGCGTTCGACGCGGGACGGACGCGTTCGGCTGGAGTTCAGCAGCGGCTTCCAGGCGGGGATCGACGGGGACCTCGACTGGGGGTTTGATGATGCCTCGAGAGCGAGCCAGCCACTCGACGCAGCGACCCGGACCTTCGTGCGCGGACACGAGTTGCACATGAGCGTGCTGTCGCCGGAGCCCCGCTACGGCGAGCCCCGCTTCACGGGGGTCGGCAGCTTCGAGGGTGACCCTGCGTTGAGGTTGACGTTCCAAGACGAGCTCGGTGCCCCCTTCGACTTATTCCTCTCACCGGTCGATACGCTGCCGCTCGGCATGAAGATGGTGAACCACACCGGTCGAGGTGCTCGGGAGGTGACCGTGATCTTCTCGAGCTGGGAACCCGTCGGCGATGTCCGACTTTTTCGGGGTGCGACGTTCTTGCACGGCGATGATGTCTATCGCTTCGCGTACAACTCGCTGGAGGTCAACGTCCCGCTGCCGGATCGCGTCTTCGAACCCCCGGAGTGAGGAATGGCGGACGTGTCGGAAGACAAGCGCACCGAGATCCTCATCATCGGTGGCGGTTTTGGAGGTATCAACGCTGCACGCCGTTTCGATCGCTTGCTGCGGCGTAAGCTGAACGCCAACGTCACGCTAATCAGCCGCACCAACTTCTATCTGTTCACTCCTCTGTTGGCCGAGGTCGCGGCAGCGCTCATCGATTCCATTCACGCCGTGAACCCTATCCGCCGCATGTTCAAGCGTGTGCGCTTCATCCAGGGCACGGTGCAACGCATCGACCCTCGCGCGCACTCCGTCGACTTCGTCGACGAAAACGGCGACGAACGCACCATCACCTACGACCACTGCATCCTCGCCCCGGGCAGCGTCACCGCGTTCTTCGGTATCCCCGGCCTTGAAGAGCACGCGTTCACCATGAAGACGATGGGCGACGCGATACAGGTGCGGAATCACGTCGTCAGCCTCCTCGAACGTGCCGACGCGCAACCTCCCGACGTGCGAGCGCAATTATTGAGCTTCGCCGTCGTGGGTGGCGGCCTGAACGGGACCGAGGTCGCCGGCGAGCTGTACGATTTCATCCTGCGGGCGCTAAAGGACTATCCCACGATAGATGCGAGCGATGTGCGGATGGTCCTGGTGGAGATGCAGGACCACCTCGCTCAAGAGCTGCCCAGAACCGTCGGCGCCTACTGCGAGCGTAACCTCACGTCTCGGGGGATGGAGGTCTGGCTCAACGCCCGGGTCACCCGTTACGAGAACGGCGTTCTCGATATCCAGGACGGGCGAGCTCTGGCCACACGGAGTGTGATTTGGAGCGCCGGCGTACGACCGTCGCCGTTGATCGGCGATGTCGAAACGGAGCGAGCGCCCGAAGACGACCGACTGCCGACGGACGGGTACCTGAGAGTGCGAGGCTTCGAGGGGCTATGGGCGGTGGGAGACGCAGCGGCGATTCCGGACGGCGAGACGGATGGTTTCATGCCGCCGACGGCCCAGCACGCGGTGCGCGAAGGACGACACGCGGCGCTCAACGTCTATCGAGCGATCTCGGGAAAGCCGCTCGAGCCGTTTCGCTACAGCTCGAAAGGGATGCTCGCCACGCTTGGTCGCTACCGGGGAGCCGGGAGAGTTTTCGGCGTGCCGCTGGTCGGTTTCTTCGCCTGGTTCGCCTGGCGGTCCTACTACTTGCTCGCGCTTCCGCGATGGGAACGGCGGATCCGCGTGGTGATCGACTGGACGCTCAACCTGCTGTTTCCGCCCGACATTGTGCAAATCAAGGTCGAACGGCTGCATCCCGAAGCGACGGCGGACATCGGTGTGAGGCGGCGTACGCAAGAGGGCGGGGACGCCAACAGTGTAGACGAGTAGAAGAAGGTCTCCCCCGCACTCAGGGCGAGTCTAGGACAAGTTGAAGATGACGGCGTTGCCGTGTCCGGTAAGTCGAGAACCCCCGTCGATCCAGGGTGAGAATCTCGTGGACGTTCAGCCCCTCGGCTAGTAGTACGAGTGTCGCGTCGGCAAAATCCATCGGCGTGTCGGCGTACTTCTCCATCAGCGACGCGGCTTCGTGCAATTCCGGCGGCCGACAAAGATCATAGACCTCGGTTCCGGTAGCAGAGACAAACTCCGCAAGTAACCGCGGGCCCTCTCTGTTTACCGCTACCAGGTGCATCACCTCCGTGATCACCGCGCTCGTCGTAGCGAGTCGGCCCGTAAAGCCATCCAGTCGCTCCGCCACGGCGGAGTGGGCCGAGTCCCCGCTGTCGAGGAAGGCGACAACGGGCCCGGTGTCGATCAGCCAGGCCTTCACGACCGCCAGTTGCGCTGCCGAAGCGTCTCGCGCCAGGGCTCGGCCGCTTGCTCGTGCAGCATGAGCCTGCGCTTCAGATGCCCGGCGCGTGCTTCGAAGGGGCGCTCGCTAACGGCGGCCTGGAGGATCTCCCGCACGATCGCCGAGAGCGTCTTGCCCTGGGCTCGCGCCCGCTTCTCCAGTTGCTCGCGAAGAGAATCGTCGGTCCGAATGGTCAGTGTCGTACTCATGTATTACAATGTAAGACAGAGAGATCTCAGGGACAAGTTCCTGGCTTTTTCCTATCCAGATCGCGGGCGCGGGGCGAGGACGCGGGCGCGGACGCGGCAACGACGCGGGCGATTGCTATAGATCGGCTTGGCTTGATAGTATGTACAGATGTGCATACATTAGGCGGGATTAATCTGCGTTGAGGGTGTCGAATAAGGCAGGTTCGAGGTGGAAGATCAAAATCGTGGCCAAGTGAAGAGGGAGTTTGCGCGCGTTGGGGACGTTGGAAAGGACCGGATCACTATCCGGCTGGACCGCGACGTTTTGGAGTGGTTTCGCAGGCAGGCGGACGCTGAAGGGGGAGGGAACTATCAATCACTCATCAACGCCGCGCTGAGGGAGCACGTGGCTGCGCGTGAAGAGTCGCTGGAAGACACCCTGCGGTCGGTGATCCGTGAGGAGTTCGCCCGCTACGGTCGACGATTCTGGCCAGCCCAGACTATGAAGCTGGGCGAAGAGGCTGGCGACGATCTCAGTGGTTGGACTACGCCCGCTCAGCGTCTCGAGATGATGTGGCCGCTCTCTTTGGAGGCCTGGGCCTTGAGCGGCTGGCGGTTTCCCGGTTATGAACGAGGCGACACTCCCGTTTGTGTCGTGTCGCGGCGCTGAACACGGGGCTTCGTCGTGAACGAGGACTTCCGCGACATGCTAAAGGCGCTACTCGAGTGCGGCGCGCGTTTCCTGGTTGTCGGCGCGCACGCTTTGGCGGTGCACGGCGTCCCGCGGGCAACGGGCGACCTGGATATCTGGATTGACCGTAATCCCGATAACGGCGAACGCGTCTGGCAGGCGCTGATCGAGTTCGGCGTGTCTGTGGAGACGTTAGAAGTCACAAGGGACGATCTCACAAGGCCGGAAGTAGTCGTTCAGATCGGGCTGCCGCCCAGGCGGATCGACATATTAACGGGCCTGACAGGTGTCGACTTCGCGAGCGCGTGGGAGGACAAGTTCGGCGTGGCAGTAGGCGAGCTCGAGATGCCGTTTCTCGGTCGCGCATCGCTGGTTCAGAACAAGCGCGCGACGGGCCGGCTGAAGGACCTGGCTGACCTCGAGGCCCTGGGAGAATCGCCGTAGCAGGAGTTACCGCTGCCCCAGTTGGGCGCGAATCCGCTCCAGCGTCGCCCTTCCGTTCGTGTTGTCCGGGTTGAGCTCGAGCGACTTCTCGTAGTATTCGATCGCCTTCTCCAGATCGCCGGCCGTCATGTACGCCTCGCCCAGACTGTCGTACGGGTTCCAGGCGTCAGCATATTCCTCGACGTTCAACGTGAAGATCGCGATGGCGTCGTCGAAGCGCTCGGCGCGAAGCAGTCGGTAGCCCAGACTGTTGAGCACGAACTCGTCGAAGCCCTCGGGTGGATATTCCTGCTTCAGCTCGTGGTAGCGTCGGATGCCCGCCGTCACCCCGTTCTCTTCGATATTCTGCCACACCGTCTCACGCACCTCCCGTGTGGGTGAGTTGTACTGCTCGTAGCCCAGCCAGGCGGCGGCGGGATGCTCCCCGCCCACCGTGTGGTCGAGCAGCGACTGCAAGATCGCATGACCATTCTCGCTGTTGGTGAACCAGATCATGCCGACGCCGCGCTCTGGATACGTCAGGGTGTAGGCCTTATAACCCGAGTTGTCACCCCAGTGCCAGAAGCCGCGGCCGGTCTCGGTATCCTGGAGCCCAACGCCCAATCCCCAAGTGACCCCGCTGTCCACTTCGATCTGTGATGTCAGCATCGCTTCTGCAGTACTGTCGCTGAGCAGGTCCGCCTTCTTCATCATTGCGGACAGGTAGCGGGCGAAGTCGGACGCCGTCGTGTGCAGTGTGGCGGCGGCGTGTCCGCGTCCCGGCCGTGGCTTTCGTTTCTCGGTGGCTTCGCCGTCCGCGTTGTGCGGCACTGTGGTGTTCGAGTCGAAGCGGTCCTCCCAGATGTACGAGCTACTGGTCATGCCGAGCGGCTCGAAGACTCTCTTCTGGACGAACTCCTGTAGCGGCTCGCTGGTCATCTGCATGACCGTCAGCTGTAGGTAGCCGAACCCCTCGCCGGAATAGCTGAACTCGGTGCCCGGTTCGAGGTCGATGGTCAGATCGCCGCCGTTGGGTCGCCAGTTGGGAAAGCCCGGGCTGTGCGTCAAGACCATGCGAGCGGTGATCAGCTTGTAGCGGTCGTCTTCGGGGACGTACTCGTAGTCCCAGTACTCGTGGAGCGGGGTGTCGAGGTCGAGGACGCCTTCATCGACGAGTTGCAGAACAGCGTACGCGAAGACCGGCTTCGAGAGCGAGGCCGCCTCGAATATGGTGTTTTCGTCGACGGGTTCGCCGGTCTCGGCGTTTCGAGTGCCGAAGCCGCG
>JBDHGH010000089.1:0-16170 GCA_039589995.1 Gemmatimonadota bacterium
TGGATCATCCAGGCGGCCAAGGAACTGGAGATCATGCCGACTACGGAAGGCGGCCTGGACTTCAAGCTCGAGCTGACCCATGCCCTGGATGGGTACCCGGGCATCGAGCACTCGTTGCCCATAGCGCCGATCTTCGACGACGTCGTCGAGCTGTTCAAGGCGTCACAGACCACCAACAGCCCGACGCTGCTGGTCTCGTACGGCGGTCCGTTCGGCGAGAACTACTTCTATTCGCACGAGGAGGTGCACGACAACGCGAAGCTGAGGCGGTTCGCGCCTCACGCCAGCGTGGATGCCCGCAGCCGACGCCGCGGTGCCAACCCGGGCCGGGGCGGCTGGTTCCTGGACGAAGAGTACGTCTTCTCGAAGCACGCCGAGTTCATGAAGAAGATGATCGAGGACAGCGCGCGTGTGGGTGTGGGCAGCCATGGCCAGCTACAGGGCCTGGGCTACCATTGGGAGCTGTGGGCAATGGGCTCTGGCGGGATGTCGAACCACGACGCGCTTCGTGCCGCCACGATCTACGGGGCCGAAGCCATCGGACTGGGTGACGACCTGGGCACCATCGAGGCCGGAAAGCTGGCGGACATCCTGGTGTTCGATGCCGATCCTAGCGAGGACCTGCGGAACTCGTTGCAGATCCTTTACGTGATGAAGAACGGCCGGATCTACGAGGCGGAGACCTTGAACGAGATTTGGCCGCGCAGTCGGCTGCTGCCGACGCCGTACTGGCGCGACCTCGGGCCGGAAGGGGTGAGCGCGGGAATCCGCTGACGTACAAACTGACGTAATTAAGGGACGCGGGTGGCGCGGGTGTACCCCGTGCCGCCCGCGTTTTTGTTATTCCCTGCGTCGCTCGTGCACGGGGGTGAGCCTCTCGCTCCAGGTCGCGCGGGTAGGGCTGTGATGGCGTACGGGCCACGGCGCTCCAACTTACGCTCCGAGTCTCACCCCCGTGCCCTCGCTCTTCGGTGATGGACAGATCGAGAGCCGGCCCGACCCCGGTGACGGCCTGACCCGCGCGACCTGTAGCGAGGCAAGCCACAACGACATCCCGACCGACACTGCAAGTTGACAGCCCGTTGATTCGGCCGACGCATCTTGCTCGCCGTGAGCAAGCCCCACCGGTATATTGACGCCATGACCACCGCCGGCTTGATGACTGCCGAGCAATTGTTGAGCGAGCAGCCGCCGCACAAGAGAACCGAACTCGTTCACGGAAGAATGATCGTCCGGGAGCCGGCGGGCTACCGACACGGGCGCGTTGCGGCTGATCTCAGCTACGTTATCCAGCAGCACGTCAAAGCCAACGATCTTGGCGTCGTTTACGCCGCCGAAACCGGGTTCGTCCTTGCCCGCGACCCGGATACGGTGCGCGCGCCGGATGTCGCGTTCATCAGCGTCAAACGTCTACCCGAACCGGAGCCGAGCGGCTACGCAGAACTCGCTCCGGATCTCGTTATCGAGGTGCTGTCCCCCGAAGACCGACCGGGAGAGGTGCTGGCCAAGATCGGTGACTGGCTGGCGGCGGGTAGCCGACTGGTCTGGGTCGTGGATCCGAAGCGCCGGGAGACCCTAGTCTATCGGGCCGACGGCAGCGCGGTCATCCTCGGCGATGACGGTGTTCTCGACGGCGAGGATGTCATCCCGGGCTTTGCCTGCCCTCTGCAAGAGATCCTGGCTCGATAGCACTCGAAGACAAGACGTGAGCGCGGGTTGTACCGCCTGGATTTCACACTTCCGCAGGAGGATGAACATGATGGTCGAGCGTGTGCGGAGTCGCTTCGCGGTGACAGCGGCTTGCATGGCCGCGGCGCTGCTCGTGGCGTTACCGGCATCGCTGGAGGCGCAGTATATGGGCGGCGGCACGAAGAACGCGGCGGAGGCCCGGACCTCTACGACTGGCGGCCCATGGACGGCGTCCGATCGGTCCAGGACGTGTTCGCCCTCATCGTCGCCGAAGGGAACCTCTTCCCCGGCATGTGGGGTTTCGATAGCCCCGATTGGATCGCCGACGGTGGCTTCGGACCCGAGCTACAGCGGGTGCAGGCGATGTCCAAGGCCGAGGTCATGGAGGAATTGCGCCGGTCGTTCAACCATATCATCGAGCTGTCCCGCGGGCTGTCTCAGGAGGAACGGGCGCGTCAAGTGGAGTTCTTCGGCCTAACGGTGGACCTGGGCACGGCGCTGACGCTGATGCAGAACGACATGCACGAGCACCTAGGCCAGTCGATCGCCTACGCGCGCATGAACCAGATCGTGCCGCCCTGGAGTCGCGAGTAACGGGCGCTCGGACGATAGGAGCCTCTCGTTACCGGTCGGGGCGCTCGGGCACGGTAGGAGCCTCTCGCTACCGGTCGGGGCGCTCGGGCACGGTAGGAGCCTCTCGCTACCGGTCNGAGCCTCTCGCTACCGGTCGCGCGACTGGGGCCAGGATCATAGACGGGCCACGGCGCTCCAACGTCCGCTACGAGTCTCCTACCGTGTCCTCGCTTTCGGTGGGTGGAGAGATCGAGGGCGGTGCGATCGGTCATCCGAGCAAGGAGGGACGTCGTTGTGGTTTGTCCGAGCGAAAGTTGGAGCGCCCCTGCCCGTCCGGCGGTGGTCGCCCTGGCCGCGCGACCTGGAGCGAGACAAGCCACAGCGACGTCCCGACCAACCACTCAACCGAGGATATCGCCCAGAGCCACAGCGGCGGCGCGACGCACGCCGGCATCGGAGTCACCGGATAACAGTCGCGTCAGCGGTTCCACGGCGCGGCGATCCTCGATACGCCCCAGCGCCCAGGCCGCGGCGGCTCGGACCGAGGCGCTGTCGTCACGCAGCAGGCGGAGCAATGGCTCCACCGTCTCGCGATCGTCGGCATAACCCAGACCGACGGCGGCCAGCTGACGGGTCATGACATCTGAGCTGCCTAGCGCGTCCAGCAATGCCTCGATAGCATCGGGGTGGCGCGTGCTGCCCAGCAGCCGCGCCGAAGCTCGACGCACGCAGGCGTCCGGGTCGTCGAGGCCCGTCCGCAGCGTCGGTACGATGCTCGGGTCTTCCCGGCGCTGAGTCGCCCAGCGTACCTGGTCGGCGAGTGATTTCTCAGAGTCGGGCACGCTGCTCCAGCTTCCCCAGCCCCAGCCCAGGCCAACGGACCGAACGATCATCTCACAGGCCAGAGGCGTGGTGCCGCGAACTGCGGCGAGGAAAGAGTCGGCCTGGCTGATCGATCCCGGCGGCGACGAGGCGGTAGACGTCTGCGGCGACGTTGTCTCATCAGGCTGCTGGACGCGTGAGCCCGCAGCGACCGTCAACAGGGCCGCAACACCCAGCCAGGGGATCCTGCTCAGGTTCGTCATCAGTCTCTACCTCCCAGCGCCCGGGCCGCGTACTTACGGATCTCGGGGTCATCGTCCTCGAGCGCTTCGACGAGAACCTGATAAGAGGCTGGATCCTCTATCTCACCCAGAGCCCAGACGGCGGCGCGCCGGGTCTCGCTGTCGGTATCGGGACTGCGGAACAGCTCGGCCAAGCCGGGCACGGCGGCTGGATCCTCGATCTCGGCCAGCGCAGACACCACGTGGCGAACGACGGACGGGTCCTCATCGCGCAGCGCGTCGATCAGCTGTGGCGGCGCGGTTTCCAATTCGTCCAACTCGCCCAGCGCCGAGGCGGCCTCGCGTCGTACCTCTACGTTCGAATCGCTCAACTTCTCGGCGATCGCAGGGGCGGCGCGTGAATCCTCGATCTCGCCCAGGGCCCAAATCGCCGACCGGCGAACCTTCACGTCGGGATCGTTCAGCACCCCGATCAGCGGGTCGACGGCCTGCCGGCTCCCGATCTCGCCCAGCGCCCAGATCGCAGTTCGGCGGATCTCGACGTCGGAGTCGTTCAACACGCCAATCAGCGGCTCGACGGCGCGGGCATCTTCGATCTCGCCCAGCGCCCAGACGGCCATACGCCGGACCTTCACGTCGTTATCGGAGAGCGCCTGGCCCAGCGCGTCCACGGCACTGGCGTGCTCGATCTCGCCCAGCGCCCAGGCGGCTTTCTCGCGCACCGCGGCATCGCTGTCAGATGTCAGCACCTGGGACAGCCCCGGCACGGCACGAGCGTCCTCGATCTCGCCGAGGGCCCACACCGCCAGCATGCGGATCTCGGCGTCGCCATCCCGGGTCGCCGAGGTCACCGCGTCGATGGCGTCGGGCGATTCGATTTCGCCCAGCGCTTGGATCACCGCCACGCGGACTTCGCGATTCGAATCGTTAATTGCAGCGGCGAGAGGCTCGACGCCACGCGTATCCTCGATCTCGCCGAGCGCGTGGGCGGCGATGACGCGGACGTTCGTGTCGGTATCACTCCGCAACGCTTCGCCCAGCGCCGGAATGGCGCGCGGGTCTTCGATCTCGCCCAACGCGTGGGCGGCGGCGGCTCGCACCTCCGCATCCGTATCGGTGCGCAAGGCGCGCATCAGCGCCTCCACAGCGGCAGTGTCCTGAAGGCTGCCGAGCGCCGAGACCACGGACACGCGCACCTCGAGGTCGCTGTCATCCATCGCGCTCATCAGCGCCTCGACCCTGAAAGTGCGACTGGCTTCCTGTTCGTCTTCCATCGACTGAACGACAGCCGTTCCATCGTTTGTCTGCGGCCGTTCGGGTCCCATCGCCGCCAGCGGCAGAGCGCTGAGCACCACGGACAGCACCACACCGGCCGTCGTCCACGGGGTCAGCCCGTGACGTCTGATGCTCGGCTCGAGGATGGCCAGCAGCCGACCCTCGAATTCGCTGCGCCGGGCCATCGGTTGCGCGACGCTGAAAGCCCACGAGCGCCCCGCGACGCGGACGATGTCGATGAGATGACCAGCGTAGTCGGACGCACGCGTGCCCGCCTGCAAGACCAAGTCGTCGCAAGCGCGTTCGCTCTCGGCGCGTAAGCGGCGCGCGGCGAACCAGACCAGCGGGTTGAACCAGTAGACCGCGCAGGCGAACTGTGAGACCAGATGCGAGAGGGCATCGCCGCGCCGGTAGTGAGCGAGCTCGTGCAACAGGACGGTGAGGCGACGATCGTCGCTCCATTCGTCCGCAGCTAGCGGCAACACGACGACTGGGGTCACGAAGCCGGAAATGAGCGGCGTCGGGACGTGGCGGCTGGCGACCAGACGCACAGGCACATCGATGCGCAGGCGGCGACGCGCCTGCCTGAGCAGTTGTTGCCAGCGCGGTGAATCGAGGCGCCGACCACGCTGGGAGATGGACCGCATGGCGACCGTCCCCACGAACAGGCGGCCGAGGACCACCAGGATCCCCACCACCCACACGATGGCGATCGACCTGGGGAGGGATGGAAGGCTGGGCATCTGGAAGAGGCCCGCGTCACGGCCGCCGACCTCGGTCCGCGTCGTAGCCGGAACCCCGGCCGCGGTTTTCTCTTCGACGGCCTCGCTCTTCAGGCTCTCCGCCCGTTTGGCGACGGGCATCCGCTCGACGGCTTTGTCGGACTTCAGAGCCGGCACGACGGCATCGCGCGCCGGCGTGGCGACCGAATCGCCGCCGGGCAAGATCTCGATACGCCAGGGCAGCCCGACTGAGAGCGCCGGGAGCAACAACGCACCGACCAGTCCGACGCTCCATAGCAGGTGGCGAACCGCGGCGGACTTCCAGCGCAGCGCGCTGGAGACCATGAAGAGGAGCGCGATGTATATCGTGCACTTGATCGCCGCATCCAGTAATAGTGTCATCGACATGGCTATCTTCCTTCTCGCTTGGCGCGCGCGGCCAACTCGGTCAGCCGCTCGAGTGCTTCGTCATCGATTTCGGCATCCGAAAGCTTGATCAGTGCCAGGGCCGCACCCTCCACCGAGCCGTCGAAGAACGTGTCGACCAGGTGGTGTAGCGCGTTGCGTCGAGCGCTGTCGGCTGGCACGGCCGGCAGATAGACATACCGCGGCCCGTCCTGCTCGTGCCGCGCGTATCCCTTCTCCTCCAGCTTGCCGAGCATGGCACGCACGGCGGAATAGCTGGGCGGGTCGGGCAGCACTTCGAGCACGTCGTTGACGGTAGCCCGGCCGAGGCGATAAAGCGCCTCGACGATCTGCCGCTCGCGGCGACCGAGATCAGCGAGTTCGGGTTGAGACATGTTGGGGTCCTCAGTCATGAGATAGTCGAGCCCTCGTGCGGGTTGTATGCTATTTGAGTAGCAGTGTGCTACTACAGTAGCATCGGTGCCTCCTGCTGTCAAGCGCGGGTTTCGCAAAGCCATCCTTCTACCGCAAAAGAGGGAGGGACCAGAGGACCGCCGAGCGTAGTTCGCGAGCACACCCGGTCGCTTGCCTGTCCGACCATGGTGGCGCGAGCACGGAGCGAGCGGTCCTCTGGTCCCTCCCGACCCACCGCCGAGCGTAGTTCGCGAGCACACCCCGTCGCTTGCCCTGTCCGACCATGGTGGCGCGAGCACGGAGCGAGCGGTCCTCTGGTCCCTCCCGACGACCTCCACTAGTTTGTCTGATCGCGTTCGCCCGATCCTCGTGCATCTCGGAGCGAGTTAGCCCCAATGGATACGTCGGCCTACGACATCCTCGTCGTCGGAGGCGGCGGCGCTGGTTTGCGCGCCGCTATCGCCGTGGCGGAAGCGCACCCGCAACTGCGGGTCGCGGTCCTCTCCAAAGTCTACCCGATGCGTAGCCACACCGTCTCGGCCGAGGGCGGCGCGGCGGCGGTGATCAAGAGCGTCGACAGCCTCGAGGCACACGCCTACGACACGATCAGCGGCGGCGACTGGTTGTGCGACCAGGACGCCGTCGAAGCGTTCGTGGACGAAGCGCCGGCGGAGATGCTGCGGTTGGAGCATTGGGGCTGCCCTTGGAGCCGCGAGCCCGACGGGCACGTGGCGGTGCGGCCGTTCGGCGGCATGAAAAACCAGAGGACGTGGTTCGCGGCCGACAAGACGGGCTTCCACCTGCTCCACGCGCTGTTCCAGACCTCCCTCAAGTACGAGTCGATAGTCCGCTACGACGAGTGGTTCGTCACCAAGCTGCTGGTGGACGACGGGGTCTGCGGCGGAGTTGTGGCCATCGAGTTGGGCACGGGAAAGGTCGCCCACTTCCTCGCCAAGGCGGTCATCCTCGCCACGGGCGGCGCCGGCAAGATCTATCCTTTCACCACCAACGCGGCGATCAAAACGGGCGATGGGATGTCTCTGGCCTACCACGCCGGCGTTGCGCTCAAGGACATGGAGTTCGTGCAGTATCATCCCACCGGGCTTCCGTTCACCGGTATCCTCATCACCGAGGCGGCCAGGGCCGAGGGCGGCTGGCTTCTGAACAAGGACGGCTACCGTTACCTGCAGGACTACGATCTGGGCGAGCCCACGCCGGAACCGGTGCTGCGCTCGATGGAGCTGGGACCCCGCGATCGCCTGTCGCAGGCCTTCGTGAAGGAGCGGGAACAGGGCCGCACCATCGAGACCGAGCACGGTGACGTGGTGTACCTCGACATCCGGCACCTGGGTAAGAAGAAGATCGACGCGAAGATCCCCTTTGTACGCGAACTGTGCCTCAAGTACCAGAGCCTTGACCCGGTGGAGCGGATGATTCCGGTGCGGCCGGTGGTGCACTACATGATGGGCGGCGTGCACACCGACCTGGCGGGCGCCACGCCGCTGCCCGGCCTCTACGCCGCCGGCGAGGTGGCCTGCGTCAGCATCAACGGGGCGAATCGGCTGGGCTCGAATTCGCTGACCGAGTTGTTGGTCTTCGGCGCCCGTGCCGGTGCCGCGGCGGCGGAATACGCGCTCGAACGCGGCAACCCGCCGGCGAAGTTGCGGGCCGGGGCCCGGGACGAGGAGCGACGGCTACGCCGGAAGTTCCTGGAGAAGACGGACGGAAACGAGCGCGTCGCCGACTTGCGGACGGAGATGCAGGCGACGATGGAGGCGGGCGCCGGGATCTACCGTGACCGTGCCGGTCTCGAGGCGACGGCTGAGAAGCTGGGCGAGCTTCAGGATCGCATCGGCGATATCGCGCCCGACGATCGCAGTCTGACGTTCAACACCGAGCTGATCTCCTGGTTGGAGCTGTGCTGCATGCTCGACGTCGCCGAGTCCGTGATCGGCTCGGGGTTGGCGCGCCGTGAGTCGAGGGGCGCGCACCAGCGGACCGACCATCCACAGCGCGACGACGAGAGCTACCTGGCCCACTCGCTCGCCTATCGATCGAACGGTAACGGCGCGCGGATCGAGTACCTGCCCGTTACCGTCACACGCTGGCCGCCGGGCGAGCGCGTCTATGGAAGGTAGGCGGCCGTGAGCGACAGCGTGACCATCGAGGTACGGCGCTACCGACCCGAACAGGAATCGGAACCCTGCTGGGAGAGTTTCGAGGTGCCGTTCAGGCGCGAATGGATGGTGCTCGATGCCCTCAACTATATAAAAGACCATCTCGACGGGACGCTCTCCTATAGATGGTCCTGCCGCATGGGCGTCTGCGGCAGCTGCGGCATGTTAGTGAACGGCGAGCCGTTGCTCACCTGCGCCACGTACCTGGAGGGTCTGATGCCCGGGCCGATCCGGGTGGAGCCGCTGAACGGCTTCCCCGTGGTCCGCGACCTGATCGGCGACCTGGGCGACTTCCTCGAGAAGCTGGAGCGGGTGAAGCCCTGGATCGTGCGCGAAGAGGAGCGCGACGTTTCGGAAGGCGAGTACTTGCAGACGCCGGAGCAGTTGGCCGCGTACAAAAGTTACGCGATGTGCATTAACTGCATGCTCTGTTACTCCGCCTGCCCGATCTACGAACTGGAGCCGCACTTCATCGGGCCCGCCGTCATCGCACTGGCCCAACGCTACAACTTCGATTCGCGCGACGAGGGTGTGGAGGAGCGCATGGACGTGATCTCGCAGCAGGACGGGATTTGGTCCTGCACGTTCGTAGGTGAGTGCTCGACGGTATGTCCGAAGAACGTGGACCCGGCGGGCGCCATCCAGCGCTACAAGGTCCGGGCGACGGCCGACTTCATGAAATC
Organism: Gemmatimonadota bacterium; assembly: GCA_039589995.1. GTDB lineage: Bacteria > Gemmatimonadota > Gemmatimonadetes > Palauibacterales > KS3-K002 > JBDHGH01. Next base: position 9,003 of record JBDHGH010000089.1, read on the forward strand.
GATGGTGATGCCGTGGGCCAAGCGCTGAACCCCGACCACACGCCGTACCACCCCAAGTGGTACCGCCGCCGCATCCCCATCTTCTGGTGGTTGAGCAAGCGCGGCTACGTGAAATTCATCACCCGCGAGCTGACCAGCCCGTTCGTCGTCTACGCGGTGCTGCTGCTGCTGGTCCAGGTCGGGGCGCTGGCGCGTGGCCAGCCGGCTTACCAGCGCGTCGAGGATTGGCTGGGGCGCGGGCCGGTGGTCGCCTGGCATGCCTTCGTGCTGGCCGCCCTGGTCTTCCACTCAGTCACCTGGCTGAACCTGGCGCCGAGTGCGCTGGTGCTGCGGTTGCGCGGAGCGCGAGTACCCGACGGGGTAATTCGCGCCGCACATTTCGGAGCCTGGGCCGCGTGTTCCGCGATGTTGGGCTGGCTTCTGTTGGGGAGAGTGTGATGAAGCGATCGCGCGAGCCGGCACTGTGGGCGCTGTTCAGCGGCGGTGGGATGATGGCGGCGCTGTTCCTACCGGCACTGGCGTTTGTTTTGTGGGTCGCGGGTCCGCTAGGTTGGGTGACGGCTCCATCGTTCGAGACGCTTGCCGCGTTGGCGCTTCATCCGTTGACGCGGTTTTTCCTCTTCGGGTTGGCCGGCCTCTGCTTCTTCCACTGGGCGCACCGCTTCCGCTACACGCTGTACGACGGCCTGCAGCTGTACCACCTCGACCGGCTGATCGCCGTCCTCACCTACGGCGTGGCCACGCTGCTAACCCTGGCGGCCGGCGTCCTGTTGACCATCGGCCTCTGAGCTCTACTCGAGCGGCTGCTCCATCGCCATGACCTCGGGCGGCCGCAGGTGATCCGGGTGGCGCATCAGCATGCGGGCGCACGTGTTCCAGCGCAGGATGGCGTCGTCGTTGCCGGACGGCTTCAGCGATTCGGCCCGTCCGTACAACTCCATCGCCTGCTGCAACAGTTCGTACGCCGCTTCGCCCGAACCGGGCCCACCGCGCGCCAGCGTGGATCGGGCGCGTCGCTCGGCGATGATGCCCGAGTAGTAGGCCTTGGCATAGTCGCCCTCGAGCCGCGGGATCAGCTCGCGCGCCGCCGCCGGGTTGGCGCCCATCTCTTTTCCGAACTGGTCGGTGAGCGCCAGCAGCAAGGTGATCAGCGCCCGCTGGTTGTCGGGCTCGACGGCGAGGATGTCGTGGCAGATGCTTTCGGCCTGCCACGGCTGGTTGATGGCTCGGTAACGCTCCGCCTTCTCGAACGCGGCGGGGATGCCTTCTACTGAGAGGGGTTTCAGCTCGAACATAAAGCGCCCTTCGCTACGAGGATCGGGTGTTTCGCCTCCTGGGGCTAACCGGGACGCGATTGGACGCGCTTTAAAGATGCGCTGTCGGGGCGCGAGCGGCAACGCGGGGAGGGAGGGACCGGAGGACCGCTCGCTCCGTGTTCGTGTGGTGGTCGGGATGAACCCGCAGGACCGCTCGCTCCGTGCTCGCGCCACCGTGGTCGGACCGGGAACGCGACCGGGTGTGCTCGCGAACTACGCTCGGCGGTCCTGCCGGTCCATCCCTTCCTGCAGTAGTGCGGCGGCCCTCCGGATCCTCCCTGCCTCCGGTGTTGATCGGTCGTTGATACTGACCCCGCACCTTTCAGCGACCGTTGCCCGCCGGGTCACGGCGAGCGTACAATGAGCAGGGTTAGGGTCGGTAGTCGTTGATTATTGCGATCCCGGAAGCGCTGAGGCAGAAGCTGGGGCCCGACGGCGCGAAAGCGCTGGCGGAACTGCTGAACGAGGCCAGAGTGCAGGCAAGAGGCGACGTTATAGAAATCGCCGCGAGTCGGTTCGGACGCCAGTTGGCGGAAGATATCGGCGGTCTCCGAGCGGACATGCTTTCGGAAATCGGCGGTTTGCGAGCGGAGCTGCATTCGGAAATCGGGAAGCTCCGTTCCGAGATGCACTCGGAAATCGGGAAGCTTCGCTCGGAGATGCACTCGGAGTTCGGAAAGGTCCGCTCGGAGATGCGCGCGTTCGAGGCCCGGATCACCCGCTGGATGTTCGTCTTCTGGATCGGCCAAGTCGGCGTGCTGCTCGGGATATTTTTCGCCTTCTTCCGCACCTGAACGCATCGTCCCCGCTCCGCCAGTTCCATCGAACCAGCGAAGACGGGGAGCGATTCCTGTGATTCGGAATCAGTTGCCGCTGGAGGCCATTGCGGCTCCGAGGTCCACCAACCAGAGCGAGCTGCCCCGGGGGATCTCGCCAGGATAGGCGATGTAGCGCCCGTCCGGCGACAGTTGGTATTCCCAGAAGTCGAAGGATTCGTCCCGAGTGATGGCGACGGGCTGCTCACCCTCGCGGACCGGCACCAGCCAAACATCGGTGTTCCACTCCGGTCGGGTTTGAGCGAACAACGTCAGGGCGCGGCTGTCCGGCAGCCAGCGGATGGCCCAACCGACTCCGATCTGGCTATCGATGAAGCGCGGCTGCGAAGCGACTTCGCCGTCCTCGGTCATGGCGATCAGCATGATCTTGAAGGCCATGTCGTCCCCTTTGGGGTAGGCCGAGGCGGCGATCCAGCGCCCATCGGGGGACCAGACCAGATCGTCGAACAAGGCTGCGACCACAGCGAGCCGGCGCGGTTCACCGTCCGGGCTCTCGGCCAGCATCACGGCCGCTGATTCTCCCAACCGCTCGACCCAAGCCACGCGATCCTCGAACACGCCGATTTTCCGCCGCATGCCGATGTCCGCCGGGAACGAGCGCAACAGGCGAGAAGGGCCATCGAACGAGGCCGCGCGTAGCTCGACACGGTCACCGTTCCGCTGCCGGTACAGGAATTCGTCTCCGATCACGGGCGGCCCACCGGGGCCGGCGATCCCGAACCAGCGAAGCTCGTAGACCGAACGAGCGATCTCTCGCGTTTGACCGTCGGAGGCCCTGGCGATGACCAGGGTCGATAATTCGCTATCCGGCGTTGGAGTATTGTACGCCAGGTAGCGTCCGTCTTCGGAGACCACTACTGGGTCGTAGTACTTGCCCGCATGCAGATCCGAAACGATCGTATACTCTTCGCTCGCACCGCCCTCCACCGGCGCGGCCATCGTCGCGACGCGGCCATCCAGCTGGGTCTGATAGATGACGCGCTCGCCGTCGGGCGTCCAGCCGATAGGGGAATCCTTAGCACGGGCGTCGCCGAGCTGGCGTCCCTCACCCCCCGCCACCGGCAGGATGCGAAGCGGCGCGACGTTGTTGCTGACCACGGCCACCACATTCCGCCCGTCCGGCGCGAACCGCAAGCCATAGCCATACCGACGCTTCGTGTTCCGAGGAAGACTGACGCGGGCCACCTGGCGTCCATCGAGGGTCTCGATCACGAACGGCGGATCGCCCGTCTCAGCCGCCGAGCTCTCGCCCGCGATCCGATAGGGGACGATGGGCCTTGAGTTCCCCAAGGGTGCCTCTTCGACTTCCTCAAGAGCGCCGTCCTCGATGGAGACGCGATACAATTTGACCGAGGAGCTCGGGTTTTCGGGTCCACGCCAACGGACGTAGATGCTCTTGCTGTCTCTCGACCAATACTCGGTCTGGGGTTTTCCGGTCAGCCGTATGATGGTGCGTTCTTGACCTCCCTGCGCCGGTATGACCTTGAGCGTCATACCCATCTCGGTGCCCTCTACGGCCCAATTGCGATAGGTGATCCATTGGCCGTCGGGGGACACGAGCGGACTCGCCAACGCGGGCCCCAGCGTTACGCGTTGGGCGGGGCCCGCTCCGGCGCCGGTCTCGGGATCGATGGCCAGCGTCATGACCCCGTGGACCGCGCTAGAGTGAAACGCGATGCGATCCGAGGTGGGAAACCAATCAGGTCCGATGTCCCAGCTGCCCGAGGTGAGTTGGATCGGTTCGCCGCCATCGACCGACACGATAAAGATGCCATTCGTCGTGGAACGCTCCCAGGAGCTGTAGACGATCCAGCGACCGTCCGGTGAGACCCGCGGAAACCAGATGTCCACCGTGTCCGAGGCGAAGACTTGTTTGTAACGCGGCTCGATCTGTGGGACGTCCTCTGCCGACTGTGTCTGCGCTCGCGCGCCCGGGACACCGACGACTAATGCGAGGCCGACCCAAAGAAGACCGACCGCGTATTGCGAACGCCGGGACGTTGGATTGATCGCTGTCTCGTTCATGCTGTCCTGCCTCGTCTGAGGTCCCTCCTCTGCGCCCGAGGGCGCCGCTTCGACGCCAGGCCTTATGGCAGGTGCGGTGCCAGAGGTGCCCTCAGGCGTAAGTCGTTGTAATACAAGTAGAAACGGCCTTGGGACTGGCCTGAGGCGGCCGGCGAGCGGCTACGGATCGTGACTACGATGGTCACGTTCCGTTACCATCAATCCGTGCTTGGCGATGAGACGGTCGAGGCGTGGTCTCGAAATCCCCAGGATCCGGGCCGCCTGGCGCTTGTTGCCCCCAGTACGTCGAAGCACTCGCTGGACGTGGACTCGCTCCGCCGCGTCCAACGACTCGCCGTCGCCTACCTCTTCGGCCGCGAACGAATCCGCAGTGTCGCCGGTCGAACCCACGGATAGATGCTCCAAGGTGATGGCCGGGCCACGGGCGATGACGGCGGCGCGGGTCAGCGTGTTCTCCAGCTCGCGGACGTTGCCCGGCCAATCGTACCCGGTGAGCGCGCGAATCGCGTCGTCCGCGATGAGGCGCACTTCTTTGTGCAGGTCACCGGCGATGCGGGCGAGGAGGTGTTCCGCCAGGAGCGGTATGTCGTCGCGCCGCTCGCGGAGCGGCGGCACCCAGATCTCCACGACCTTCAATCTAAAATAGAGGTCTTCGCGGAAGTCTCCGCTCCCGATCCGCTCCTCGATGGAGCGGTTGGTCGCCGCGATGACCCGAGCCTCGGTGCGTCGGACCCGCTCGCCGCCCACGGGAAAGAACTCGTGATTCTCCAGAACACGCAGCAGCTTGGCCTGAAACGATGGGCTGACATCTCCGATCTCGTCCAGGAAGATCGTGCCCGCGCCTGCCAGCTCGAAGCGGCCCTTGTGATCGGCGACGGCGCCGGTGAACGCGCCGCGCACGTGACCGAACAGTTCCGACTCGAGCAACGTCTCGGTGAGCGCCGTGCAGTTCACCGCGATGAACGGCTCCTGTGCGTCGGCGGAATTGAAGTGGATGGCCCGGGCGATCACTTCTTTGCCTGTGCCGGTCTCGCCGCGGATCAAGACCGGCGCGCGATTCGCCGCCAATGAACCGATCATCTTATAGATGTCGATCATACGCGGATCGCGTCCGACCAGCTGGTTCAGCGCATACGGTTCCGCTGCCTCCGCCGACAACTGCTGGGCCTGCCGCCTCAGCCTGCGGCCCTCGAAGCAGCGCTCGATCAGCAGATCGATTTCGTCCAGGTCGAGGGGCTTGACCAGGTAGTCGTAGGCGCCGGCCTTCATCGCTTCCATGGCGCTGCGCATGTCCTCGTGCGCCGTGATCACCAGCACATCGATGTCGGGGGCCGCTTCACGCACGCGACTCAACAGCTCCAGGCCGTCCATGCCGGGCATGCGCAGGTCGGTGATGACCAACGCGGGATCGAACTCGGTCATGCGACCGAGCGCTTCTTCTGCGCTCGCCGCGGTGGCAACATGATGACCCGAACGCGATAGGTGATGCTCGAACGTTTCGCGGATCGATGCGTCGTCATCCACGACCAGAATCCGACGGCTCATGCCCTCGTTCCTTCCGATTCCAGGGGGAGCGTGACCACGAACTCGGCGCCGCGGCCGGAGCGCGGATGCTCGGCCACGACCATTGTACCTCCGTGTTCTTCCACCGTGCGTAGTGCAAGAGAGAGGCCGAGCCCTGTCCCCATATCCTTCGAGCTGTAGAACGGTCGGAAAATCTCCTCGCGCACCTCGCTCGCGACGCCCGGCCCTTCGTCGGCCACGTGTATTTCGACGAGGCCCTGCGGCGAGCGTTCGGTCGAGACGCACAACCTTCCACCGTCGGGCATGGCTTCGGCCGCGTTCAGGAACAGGTTCAGAAACGCCGCTTTCAACTCCTCGGCGTTCCCGACGATCAGATCTTCCTCGGCTCGATAGTCCGCCTCGACCTCGACTCCATCCTCGTTCAGCTGCGGACCCACGACCTCGAGGGCATCGCTCAACATTTCGTGAAGCGAAAGCGGTTCCCGCGTTGTCGAGCGCGGGCGCCCCAGGTCGAGCACGCCGCTGACCACCTGGTCCAGCCGCTCGATCTCGCGTAACGAGATCTCGATGGGTCGGGCCGACTCCTCCGGTATCTGGCCGCCCTGGACGTCACGATGCAGGCTCTGCAGGTTCAGCTTCACAGAGGTCAGAGGATTGCGGATCTCGTGAGAGACCTGCGACGCGAACTGGCCCACCACCGCCATCTGCCGACTCGCTTCGATCTGCTTCAGCGTCTCGCGCACCTTGGCCACCATGAGACCGAACGCGGCCGACAGCCGCCCCACTTCACCCGTGGCCGGCGGCGGCAGCTCGGGTGTGAAGTTGCCCGCTCCCACCTCATCGGCAGCAGCTGTCAGCGCCAGCAGCGAGCGTGTTTCGCGCCGCGTCATCACAGTGAAGACGAGTGCGACCACAGCGGCCACAACGAGGACGACGATCAGGGTTCGGGCGCGCATGCGGGCGAAGGGCGCGGAGAACTCGTCCGTCGAGCCCGAGGCAAAGACCGTCCATGGCGGATCGGTCAGGCTGGCGAAAGCGGCGACGCGAGTGGTGTCACCTTCCCGGTAGACCAGGGTGCCCCGCTCTGTCTCCAACACCTGCGGATCGAGGTTCCAGCCCTCCGGGCCGAACAGGGTAGTCAGGTTCTGGTCGCGATAGGCGTGGCTGGGATGGTAAACCACCGTGTTTCGGGAGCGGTCCACCACCGTCGAGTAACCCGTTTCGCCAAACCGTGCCGTCAACTCCTCGTGAGGCAGCAGTTGCTCCAGATCGATGGCCGCGAACAGACTCCCCACTTCGCCGGTACCCGTCTCGTCATAGATCGGGCGCGCGACCGCCATTACGTTGGTTCGATAAGACGCTCCCGCAGCGCCCAACACCGCAGAACCGTCGTCCACATCGGGTGGAAGACGGTAAATGGCCGCCCCCTTCACGTCTCGGAATTCGATCCGAGAGTAGTAGGGGCTC
>JBDHGH010000090.1:0-13671 GCA_039589995.1 Gemmatimonadota bacterium
CCTATTCCATCGACCGTGACGATCACACGTTTCGCGCCCGGAAGCGGGGCGTGGCGCTCACATCAGCCCGAAGTAGACCGCCGTGAAGGACATGAGGAGAATCAGCCCGTGGGCGATGATCAACACCCAAAGGTTGCGTTTCAGGAGGACGAAGGAGATACAAAATACGAGTCCGATCGTGCCGGTGGTCACCACGCCCGAGAGTCCCTGATAGACGTGGAGTAACCCGAACAGCACGGAGCTGATCGCGACGCCCCCCCACAAAGCACCGCGGCTCCCGCCCAGCACGTGCTCCAGGCGGGTTAGCAGGAAGCCGCGCCAGATCAGCTCCTCGCCGAACGCGCTGTTGAACCACACGCTGAGGAGCGTCACGAGCAGCACGCCCGGATTGCCGCGGATCCTGTCGAAGCGGCTGATGTCCGCGGCCTGACCGTGGGTTAGCGGTGCCGCGAGCTGTTCTGCCAGCTTTACCACGACCAATGCGGCGACCATGACTCCCAGCGCGAGGAGGATCGTGCGCGGCCAGCTCGCGGGCCTGCCGAGGCCGATTGCGGAAAGGCCGTCACCGCGCGACCACAGGATGAACCAGATCATCAACATGCTGGCCACGATTCCCCACCAGGCGAACCGCTCGGCGGCGGCTCCCGTCCGGTCCAAGGCGCCGGAGGCAATCAGCAGGAGCAGCGCGAGATGTGGGGCGAGCACGACGACGATGGAGAGGGCATCGAGTCCGCGGTTTCCCGTCAGCAACTCACCAAGCTTGTTACGCGGCATGCCCCATTGTACATCAACCCCCCCCCTTTGTCACCGAACAGCGAAAAGCGGCCACTGGAGAACGGGTGAAAACCGGCCACGCGGGTGAACGTAGTATCCGAGATTCTTCCTTCGGCCTTTTGACGGGCGCGGGCATGGAGGCGGTAGCTCTTGCCCTGCATCTTGACGACTTCGGCGTGAGCAGAAAGCGGTCGAGGATCGCGGTGGTCGCCGGAACGCACTCGTCAGCTCAAGCCGGAAGGGTATTCTTCGTTCTTCAAACCAAGTGGTCCTTGTGACTAGCTTTGGAAAAGTCATTTTGGGCTTGTCTCCCTAGTCAGAATACTAAGACCGCCCCACCGGAGAACGGCGGGGCGGTCTAGTTAGGACCAGCAAGTTGCTAGCTAGTTGTCGCGGCGTGGCGCGCTTTTCATAGATGCTGGCACCAAAGAGTCCGGGATGAAGATAGCCTTGTCGGTCGGCCACTCGGTCATGAGCAACGGGTGATAGCCCTCCGGATAGTACCGCGCCGGATCGATCTCCATATCCCGGATGAACTGCTCCTGTAGATCGGGCCGCTGATATGGCGGTGGCGGCACGACCATGCCTCCGTAGCGCGCAATCGAAATGTCGGCGTTGGGCGCCTTATTGTTCGGGTAATCCGCGATCACACCGTCACGGACCCAGATTTTGTCCTTGGTCATGTTGACGACAACCATGTCCGGTGCGCCAGGGTGATACGGGCCGTCCCAGTGCTCGCGGATCTCCGCGATCACCTCGGCGTCCTGATAGGGATCGTGCTGCATATGCGTCGTCATGCACAGGCGCGGTTGCACTTGCTTGCAGAGTAGACCGGCCGCGTAGGTTGGAGTGTGGTGCGTGTCGATGGTGTAGCGTCCCACGAATGGCGGAACGCCGGCCACACCCGAACTGATCGACATCAACTCCGCCTGTGTCTCTGTGATGTAGAGATCAGCACCCTGCGCATAGATTGAGTCGAGTTGCGACGGACGTCCATCTCCCGTCCAGACGACGCTCATGCCGTTCCAGTTGAGCCGATATCCCGACGCGCCGTCCTTCGCGTGCGAGCGGCGCCAGTGGATCACCTCGACGCCATTCTCGTTGTAGATCACGCCGCCATCGTCTTGATAGGGAAACTCGTTGATTTCGATATCCCACCCTTCACCGACGGGAAAGACGCTGAAGGCGTCGATATGCCACTTCATCATGCGCTTCATGCCGTCGATCATGTAGGCGAGACCATCTTCCGGTCCCTGGCCAGACGCACCGAAGACCCGAAGCGGCTCGTGCCATCGACCGGACCATGCTCCAAAGGCGTAGACGTATGGAAGCGATCCAAAGTGGTCAACGTGGAGATGCGTGATGAAGATGTTGTTGATCTTGTTGAGCGGGATGCCGGCTGCGATGTAGTTCGCGACCGCACCTTCGCCAATGTCGAACACGAAGCTGTCCCCGTTGCCCAGCTCGACGAAGACGGACGTATTCATCTGACCAGGCCGAATCATCGGGGCGGTCCCCATGAAGGTGACCCGGATCTCATCAGGCTGAACCTCTTCCGTTCCCGGAAACCAGTTCGCGGCACTTGCGAGCCACGGTTGCGGCTCGATGCCCTCGAACAACAGTCCCTCCTTCCAACGGCCCATCGGGACGCCACCGGTAACCACGGCTTGCAATCGTTCGGGGTCCGTTTCGTATTCGTACTGCTGCGGGTCCTGTTGTGTGACCGCTGGGTAGTTGCCGGCGGTATCGCGAGCTTCGGCTGCGCCTTGAACACGCCCGGCCATGTATACCAGGCCGATGACGCCCAGGGCCGCAACGGAATACAGAGTCAACGTTTTGTGCACGGTACCACTCCTATTTGGGGCTTCGGTCGAACTCAGCTGCGCCGCTTGGGCCCTTTACCTCGGAAGTGTGCAGGATCCCAAAGCAGTCACTCTTGTTCCGGAGGAACCGCGGAGTATAGCGGGAGGCCCGTAGATGTCAACAATAGTAATCGGCACGAATTACACTAATCTCAAGGGAATGGTGTCACACGAACGGCCTGCGAATTCACGGGCGTTCTAGGCGCCGGGGTCTCTACGCTTCTCCGTCGCGGCCACCCTCGATACGTGGAAGTTCTTGAACCGATGTCGGGGGGAGCCGGTCGTGGATACGCTGCCCGACCTGATCGACGATGGGACCCTTGTTTGGAAATACCTCGAGGCACCGGCTATGCCCTCGGACGCCATCTAGTCGGTGAATACCTAGCGGCGCACCCCGAGCAGCGCCCCTCGACGCTCTATGACATGACCGCAGGCGCCTTCTTGCCGGAACGCCGGGAATAGCCGAGGTGCTCAACTAGTGGACAGCGCGGGACAGCTGGAGATGCTCCGTTCACTGGGCGTTTGATGAAATCATCGACTACACCCAGGAAGAGGTGCCAGAAGTACTGAACTCGCCTACGGTCAGGCCCGGGGATGAGCGCGGATGCCTTCCAACACCGTTCGTGTGGTGTGCCGGATAAGCCCATCGATGTCATCGGTGGCCTGGATCTGTCCGTCGATCCATAGCGACGCCAGCCCGTGCACCGCGCTCCAGGCGACGTACGCCTGAACTCGCGGATCCTGCCGTTTGATCCCGCCGCGGCGCTGGTGGGCCCGGATCGCGTCGACCACTTGTTCGAACAGGGCATTTGCCGCCTCACGCAATTCCGGCAGGTCCTGGCGCGTGAGCGCCTCCTTCCCGTACATCAGGCGGTAATGCGCCGGATTCTCGACGGCGAAGCGCACGTACTCTTCGCCCAAGCGTCGGAGCCGCTCGACGCTGGATCGCGGCGCGCCCGCACCAATGGCCTGGACACGGTCTCCGAGACGCCTGAATCCGGCCTTGGCGACCGCAACGAGCAGCGCGCTCTTGTCCTCGAAGTGGCGATAGGGCGCGCTCCGCGATACGCCGAGACGCAGTCCAAGCGACCGCATCGTAACACTCTGAGCCCCTGATTCGGTAATCATGGCGGCCGCTTCGTCGAGTAGTGCCGTCCGGAGGTCCCCGTGATGATAGGCTCTGGGTGGGCTGTCCATGGATAGAACATGAGAGAAAATGTTGACAAAGTCAACATTTGCCCGTATAATGTTGACATTGTCAACACCGACTCCGCACCTATGGAGAGACAATGGAAGAAGCAGGGAGCATGCCGGCTTCCAGCAAACCTGACGGATAAGACGTGGCGCTCACTGAAACCAACCCTTCTTGACAATCACGATGCCAAATCTTTTTAAAGGAGGAGAATCCCATGGCTGACGAAACTTACCACAGAATGAGTAAAGACAATCCAACAAGGTTGCGAATAGTAGTTTCTGCGTTGGCGGTGATTTACGTAATGACTTTCTTGAGCGGTTTTTTGCAGGAGACACAATACAATTTCTTCAATTACATTCTCTTTTCCCTCCTATTCATAGGAGGGATTGGTTTGATGAGTATGACTGTCAAATCAGGTGCAACCGGAATGACAAGGGGATTTTTGTATCTGACGGGAATCACCACAACGCTGCTGCTCATATTCTTTATCGGTTACGAATGGTTCAGGCTTAAAGGTTATGGGGATCTTGAAGCTACCATAGAAGCCCTCCTCTATGGGACAACTCTATTCTTTTGGATTGGAGTAATTGGAAGCCTGATTTTGATTAGGAGACCCAAAGGTCTCAATTCCTCCCAATCTTGAGAATCCCGGTGGTACCATGGTCGGTCTACGCCAGCTTCCGAAGAGAGCAGACATAGGGGTGCGCGTATACCGCGCCAAAAGGATGTGCTGGCCATGACTTGGGATCTGGTGGCTTCATTGATGGTTGGATTCGCGTTCCGGCCGAAGGGACAGTAAAGGGGAAGGGCTACTTCGTGAAGGTGTACCGGCTCGCAAAGCAGGAGAGGTTGCTTTCGAGAGATCAGGTGAAGGCAGTCGTTGCTCAGCGGCAGGCCGAGTTCCAACCACCCGCCAAAGAGTCTACCCCAGATCAATCCCGAGTGTGAAGGGGTATCCTCACATCACTAGGGGAGGCAATATAGAATCCAACTTCGGTAATCTGGTGATGAAATTGCCTCCCAAGTGAATCCCACCTGATCCCCCCGCCACCGCTGGGCCCGTCAGAGCGCAGCTGGGCCGGCAAACCAGGCCGCTCATCGACGGCAACTTGAGAACGAGCGTCTTCCGGAACATCGTGAATGTGGTCAGCTACCAGCAGGTACCTGGAGGTTGAGAGGCGATGAAGAACGATAGCCAATGCCGCAGGTCGCTGAACGCGTGGCGTGCGAGCGTATTGGGTGTGGCTGTGCTAGCGTGCCTGGCGTGCGGCGATGATTCCACGAGCCCCTTCGGTGATGGTGTACCGGATGGTGTTCTGGGCGAATGGGTGCGCTCCAGCGGTGTGGTCCGGACCTATGAACTCCGCGTCCCGGACTCGTATGCCCAGGGACAGCCGGCTCCCGTTCTACTGGCGTTTCACGGCAACCCCGACACCGGGGCAGGATTCGAATCACGCAGCGGCCTGACGACAGAGGCGATGGATGCCGGTTTCATCACGGTCTACCCCAACGGCATCCAGGGAACCTGGGGCATCGAGGACGTGATCCTCGTTCACGATCTCATTCTGCATCTGGCCGACAACCTGTCCGTCGACACGGACCGAGTTTACGCCACCGGATTCTCTGCCGGCGGGACTATGACTCACTTGATCGCCTGCGCGCTGCCGGACGAGATAGCGGCGGTAGCGGTCGTCGGGGCAACGATCGAAAAAGACGTCGTAGACATTTGCCCGAGCGACCGGCTCATCCCACTCATGTTCATCCACGGCACCGAGGACGCCGTCTTTCCCTGGCACGGCGGAGTCTTCAGGAACGCGATACGCTTCTCCGTAGCGGCCACGCTCGATACGTGGAAGTTTTTGAACCGATGTCGGGGGGAGCCGGTCGTGGATACGCTGCCCGACCTGATCGACGATGGGACCCTCGTTTGGAGCGAGTCGTGGAGCGATTGCGGGGGCAACGCGGAGATCCTGTTCTACGGAGTAGAGAACGGCGGGCACACGTGGCCCAGCGGGCCCGGCCCCTTTCCTCCCGGCTTGGTCACACGCGAAATTTCGAATGAAGAGATCGTCGAGTTCCTTGCTCGCCATTCTCTCGCCGGGGCTAGATGAGACCAGGAGAAACGTCCATAGTTGCGCCGGCGCCTGAAACCTCGGTGCGTTGCTCTGCGTCCGGTAAATCGCACCTGTCGGACGTTAGTCGGATCGCAGCGGAAAGTTGAGGGAGTCCATGGACCTGGGAGAACTCATCCCGATCTTAGGTATCGTGTTCGTCATCGGCGTGCCGGTCACCGCGCTGGCCGCGCACTTCGTGCTGCGGCCCATGGTGCGGGACATTACCGAGTCTATCCTGGCACTCAGGGGCGGTGCCAGCCCGGATATCCACCGGCGGTTGACGGAGCTGGAGGAAGGGCAACGGCTGATCGACCGGCGGCTGGAGAGCCTGATCGAAGCCGATCGGTTCCACCATACGCTGGACTCGGGAGACGCTACCTGATCTCTCGGGTGGTTTCGGCGGACCGCCGAGCGGTCCGCCGAATCCCGCTACTATCTACGGCGAGAGGCGCCGCGCCGCGGCCGCAGCGAAGGACCCTTTTGGTTTGGAGTCGGTGTCAGTGCGACGGGCTGGACGGGTGCGACGGCGGGCTCGAATCCTGGGACGACCTCCCGGGTGAACGTCCGCCCCATCAGCTTCTCCACATCACCCATGACGGTCCACTCGTCCGGCGACATGAAGGTCATCGCGATGCCCTGTGCACCGGCGCGTGCCGTCCGGCCCACACGATGGATGTAAACCTCGGGATCTCGAGGGACATCGTAGTTCACCACGAGTCCGATATCGTCGACATCGATGCCGCGGGCGGCCACATCGGTGGCGACCAGCACGCGAGTCACACCCTGCTTGAACCGACCGAGGGCCTCGTTACGAGCGCCCTGGGTCTTGTCGCCGTGTAGCGCCGCCACGTTATTGCCGGCGCGCCGCAGGTGGCTGGCGACGACTTCCGCAGCGTGCTTGGTCCGCGTGAACACGAGAGCACGATCGTCCGGCAGGACCTCCAGTATTCTCGTCAGCAGGCTGCGCTTGCGTGGCTTGTCCACCGCAACCACGACGTGCTCCACTCCTTCGGCGACTTCGGCGCGCCGACCGATCTCGACGGCGGCATAGTCTTTCAAGGCGCGGCGCGCCAGGCGGTCTACGTCGCCGGAGATCGTGGCCGAAAAGAACATCGTCTGACGTTCGGTCGGAAGCGTGTCGAGGATCTTGTTGACGTCACGCGAGAAACCCATGTCCAGCATTCGGTCCGCTTCGTCGAGGACGAGCACTTCGAGCTTGGACGCGTCCACGTGCCCGCGACCCATGTGATCCAGCAGGCGGCCGGGCGTGGCGACGACGATGTCGACGCCCTCTTTCAGCGCGCGGGTCTGGGGCTCCATGCGGACGCCACCGTACACCGCAATCGACTTCAATTCGAAGTGCCTGCCGTAGTCCCGGGCGCTATTCAAGACCTGTTCGGCCAGTTCGCGCGTCGGTGTCAAGACCAGAGTCCGGAGCGTGCCGCGTTGGCCGCCCGCCAGACGTTGGAGGATTGGCAGGAGAAACGCCGCCGTCTTGCCGGTGCCGGTCTGCGCCGACCCGACGACGTCACGGCCTTCCAGGCCCGCCGGTATGGCTTTAACCTGAATTGGGGTGGGCTCGGTGTAACCCTGTTCCTCCAGAGCCCGTAGAAGTTCGGGCGCTAGGCCCAGCGATTGAAACGATGTTTCCATTTAGTACAACTCTTCATTGCATGCACACACGTGCCGGGTGACGTCAGTGTCACCGGGGACGCGCTGCTAGTAATTGATTGAACCTGAGGAGTGAAGCGGCGGGTTAGTTAAGCGCCGGTACCCAATCCTAAGCCGGGTAACATTCTGCGGAGAGAAGAAAACCAGCTTGCGGTTCGTACTGCAGGCCGGAAGATAACGGGTTACAGCGTTTTAGGCAAATGTCCTGAGGGAGCCCTTCAGCCAGCGAGCTCCAGGTCTGGGACCGGTAGCGGTTCGGGCTCGGCGACTTGAGCTGGGCCAACCACGCCGGCGTACTCTCCCATACGGTCGACCGAGTCGTGCATCGCCGCTTTCAGGACACCGAATTCCTCGGCGGAATTGGGCATTATCGCGGCCGTGTTCAGCCGGCGGACCAGCCCAACGAAGTCGTCCACTTCTTTCCTGAGTTTCAGATAGCGACGTTCGCTGGTGAAGAACGGGTTGACTCCATAAAGGAAACCCAGAAAGGCCACCAGCAGACCGATGGTTACGGTGAGATACCAGTAGAAAAACTCGCTCAAGAAGAGAAAACTGGAGATCACAATCGTCACGCCGAATATGGCCGATGCCAACCCTACGTAGCGATTGAATGTCCGACGCCAGGTGCTGCGACCCTCTTCTGCCATCACAAACTCTCCCGGTTTGACGGGCGGACCCGGGTGTGTCCACCAAAATCGTCGCAATTCATTCGATACCAACTGCACGGTGCGGGCCAGCATTTCGGGCGGTCCAATTACAATGCCTCTTATCGTTGGCTCTACAGTGCCGTTTTCTTCGCGGTCTTTGCCCGAATTCACTGGGATAAAACGCGTTACATACCAGTCGTGCATGGCACGGTGATTGCCCCCTCTATTGGGTACCTAATAGGAGTGCACTGAGCATTCGGCTGGGTATGTGGGGGGTGCATGTTGAGTGCTGATAGCCAGTTGGGTTGCTGTGGAGCGGGTCTGCGATACGCCAATTCGGGCCGTGGACCCTGCAAATCTTTCACATTGGGGTCAACGAGTGTCGGATATCGACTCTGCGGAAACGGTCGGAAAAGTCGTGATGGGCTCGACAGAAAACCGGGCGCGGCTAGGCGGACAAGCGGGCATCGGGGTCACCGAGGTCATGATTGCGCTGGTGATCTTTTCGACGGCGATCCTCGGTATCGTGGGCACCGCCGCTCACGTCGGCGGGATCATGAACACCTCGCACGTGCGACTGGCCGCCGGGTCCGCAGCACGTGCGCAGCTCGAGGAACTCCTGGCCACACCGTACGATTCGTTGGTGAACGGCACGGTCGATTCCCAAGGCCTGCACATGACTTGGAACGTCGCAAATAGCAGTGTCGCCAAGGAAATTCTGCTCGTTTGCGAATACGACCTTCCCAGTGGAGCGCGCAGCGATACGCTGGCCGCGGCGATGCTGAGACCGTGACCCAGCATCCGCTTCGGGACGACCGGGGCGTTGGCCTCGTCGAGACTCTGATCGCCTTCACGCTGCTCGCCGTGGTGCTGACCGCGATGGTCGGCGTTCTGATCCAACAGCAGCGCTTCTATCTCATCGCCAGCGATGCGGCCAACACCATGGGCACTCTTCGGAGGTTTGAGGAGGTCGTGACTCCGGAGCTGTTGCCACTCAACCCGGCGGCAGGTGACGTCGTGTACGCCGACGCCGACTCTGTCAAAGCGCGCGTTTTCCGCGGTGTCTACTGGGTTTGTGACAAGAGGATGCTGGCGGATGCCGAGATCACGGTGCGGTCGCTGACGGGTGGCCGTGCGATTGCCGCGGACAGCGCGCTAGTCTACTCGAACGGTACCCGTGCAACGATCGCCGACGATCACTGGAAGCGAGTCGAGGTCACCTCGGTGAGCAGCGATGTATGTCCCGACAGTTCTCAGGGGTGGACGGCGGTGGTTCCGAGTCTGAATGCCTCCCTGGCTGAGGTGCCGCTCGGAGCGCCGGTACGCGCGTATCAGATGGCCAGCTACTGGCTGACCACCCAGAACGATTCGTGGTACATGAAAAGCGACGCCCTCGGTGGCTCGCCGACTGTGGTGAGCGGTCCGCTGGCTCCTGAAGACTCGACGGGTTCTTCGATCCTGAGCCTGAGGTACACCGATCGGTTCGGGAAGACGACGGCAACGCTCACGGAGATCCACAAGATCGAGATCGACGTTTCGGCACTGGGCATGGTCCCGACCACGCGCGGTGGAGTACCGATGAACAAGAACCGCGCTTTGGCCGTGAAACTCAGGAATGCAGGCCAGTGAAGAACTCTAGCCCGCTGTTTTGTGGATGCCTAAAGAGCCAGTCTGGATTCGGGCTGCCGTCTACGATCATCATGATCGTCATCTTCGTGATCGTCGGAGTGGCGGGATTGGCGATGGCTCGGCAGGAACTCCGCACCCAGGCGCGAGCGACTTCTCGCGAGATCGCCTTCTACGCAGCGGAAGCAGGCCTGGCCAAGGGCTTCCAGAACTGGAATCGGCCGGGTGGGGTGGAAGTGGTGGGAACGAGTTGGACGATCGACCAGGGGGCTCTGCCCGGTGGGTCCAGCTATCGTGTGGGCGCCACCCGGCTGGACGCCGGGGCCGTTCACGCGATGTTCGCTCTCCGTTCGCAGGGAACAGCAGCGAACGGCCAGACTCAAGTAGCCAACCTGCTCGTGGCCACGGTTCCGTTGGACGGACTGTTCAAGGGTGCTCTGCAGACCAAGGACAGCGTGGACTTGGCGGGGACGGCGCGCGTGAACGGTTTCGATCACATTCCGACTAGTTGGAATGGGGCCTACTGCTCCGCTTTGGACGATCACAAAGCCGGTATTGTGATGGCGGATACCAGCATGTTCGAGGAAGTCGGCGCGGCGACCCACGACGGTGTGCCGCCTTTGCTCGAGGACACCGACACCGCTGGATTCTTCGATTTTGGGGACATAACGTTTGCCGAGCTTGCCGCCCAGGCCGACGTGACGCTGCCCCCGGGTCAGATCGTCGACAATGGGACGAACCTCGGGCCATCTCTGAACGGCGATGGAACGTGCGACACTTCGGATCAGTGGAACTGGGGCGACCCGCTGAATCCGAGCCAACCCTGCAGCAACTGGTTCCCGATCATCCACGCCACCGGCGACCTTTCGCTTCAAGCCAACCTCCAGGGCCAGGGCCTGCTGCTCGTCGAGGGAGACCTGCGGGCGGCCGGTGGATTCGAGTTCTACGGTCCGGTGATCGTCAAGGGATCGCTCATCGCCGAAGGCGGATTCAAGTTCTTCGGAGGCGTCAAGGCGCAGGAAACAGATCTGGGTGCGGGCAACTCGGTTTTGTTCTACAGCAATTGCGTACTCCAGCGAGCGCTCAGCCATACCAGCGCTTCAAGACCTCGAGTACTATCGGAGCGACCCTGGTTCCAGGCTCGCTAGCGATCTAGCTGAAGCCGGGGGTCGTTCCGGCCGGAAGTTGTGGACCCAGGCACTCGTCGTCAGTGCCTGGGATTTTTTTGTGGGCAAGCGCATTGGCGGTTGCAACTTCTTGTGACCGCCATCATTCTTTGATGTATCAACAACAGCCCTCGGTCGGCGAAAGCTGCGGTGCGCGGCTGATAAGCCACAGCGGAGACGACGATACCATGACACCCATGAGTTACAAGCCCGTCCTTATGTTCCTGTCAGCCTCTCTCGTTCTTTCGACCCCGTCGGAGGTCCGCGCCCAGGAAGACAGCCGCACCGCCGAAGAGCGAGAGTATGCGGTGGCGTGGGGATCGCACCATCTCTGCGCGGGGCTGTTTGTCGTCGGTCGCGACTACCAGCGCGATCCCGAAACTGTTCTTGCAGAAGACATCGCATGGTTTCCTGGTTTCAGGTGGGAAGAGTCGTTCGAATACGAAGTGGATTGGGAGAACCGGCGCGTGACCGTAGAATCGCCGGACGGCATCTCTCGCTCGTCGACCTACTACGGCGATCAAGGATGCGTTATCCACCAGCGCACCACCGACGAGATATTCTTCACTCCTGTAAAGGTCCCGTCCAGTCTGCCGGACCCAGCCGAGCAGCTATGGCCGACGGGCGATCTCGATTGGCACGCATCTCTACCTCCGGAATCCGATGCTGCGGCTTTCGATTCGACGTTGGATTGGGCGATGAATGCGGGGCAGAACACCCGGGCTCTGGTCGTTCTCTATCAAGGGCAGATCATCGGCGAGCGCTTCGCTCCGGGGTTCACGGGCCACACGCCTCAAATCAGCTGGTCCCAAGGCAAGAGCATCACGGCCGCCTTGGCTGGCGTTTTGCTCGAGCAAGGCGTGCTCGACTTCGAACTCAATCAAACTGCCGCGGTACCCGAGTGGCACGAAGATCCGCAGGACCCGCGAGGGGAGATCAGGGTCCGAGACCTGCTTAACATGAGCAGCGGTCTGGACTTCCAGAACTACGGGGATAGCGACACGCTGAGATCGTTCACCAGCGAGAACGAGCACTTTCTCATCTACTTCGACGCGATAAACGTGTTCGAGCACGCCATCAACCAGCCGATGGACATCCCGGCCAACACCCAGTTCCGGTATCGAAATAGCGACCCGCTGACCCTCGGGAGGATCAGCCGCCAAACCGTCGAAGCGCGAGGCGAAAACTACCATTCGTTCCCCCAGCGTGCGCTGTTCGACAGGATCGGAATGCGCGACGTGGTGTTGGAGACCGATACCTACGGCAACTTCATCATGACGGGCTACGATTTCGCCAGCGCCTACGACTGGGCCCGCTTCGGCCTTCTACACCTTTGGGACGGTGAGTGGCTAGGGGAACGGATTCTGCCCGAGGGTTGGGTCGAGTTCGTCAGCTCGCCCAGCGACAGCTACGACGGCTACGGTGGGCTCTTCTGGTTGAACGCCGGCGGTGCGTTCCCGGGTCTGCCGCGAGACGCGTTCTGGCCGGCCGGACACATGGGTCAACTCACGATCATCATCCCGTCCCTCGACATGGTCATCGTTCGCTTGGGGCCCAGCCCGGGGGGATACGCGCCTTATATGCATCAGGTCATCGTCGGGATCATCGATGCGCTGGGGATGGCTGTGGAAGAGTGATCACGAGTCGCAAAAGACGACACGACAAGAGGCCCGGTCCCCACATGGGGAACCGGGCCTTCGCCTTCGGTCTTGCGTGCCGATTACCAGGAAGGTAGATGCGGCGCGAAGACTGTGAAGTTCTTCATCAAGCCGGTTCTGATCTTGTATCGAGCACCCGGCAACTCGTAGGTGTCCAGTAGATCTTCGAGTCTCTCCAGGTAGATATCCATCTGGCCCTCTTCGTCGCTGAGCCCTGCGAGCCATGTGGCGTCGGCCATCGCCCAGACCTGCGTCTCCTCCTCGCCCAACGACCCCGCTTCACGAGCCAGCCCCTCCAAGACTGCTATAGCGTTCGTGTAGTTCTTCTCGAAATAGTATGTGTTGGCGATGCGGCGAAGCTCTTCCACCGGCAGGTAGCCCTCGGCGCGTGCGAGGTTCACCGCGACGGCGTATTCTCTGCGCGCGAGGTCGAATTTCCCATTCATAGTGAGAAGATCGCCGAGTTGGACGCGGTACACCGAGGTCGCGGTGGCGATCGGCACAGCGCCCGAGATATCAGGGGGTGTGGATAGGGGAGTGGCGGCGGCGAGAACTGCAAACACAGCCAGCAGTGCCGCGAAACGTGCATACCTTCTCATCGGTCAGACCTCCAGTCGCATACAAGGAGGCGCCCGCTAACCGATCAATGCACAGTACGAGGGAACGGAATGCCAGGTTTCGCTGAAAGAGTCCCGATTACCCTATCGCACCGCTGTCGCCAGGGTGTCGTGGTGCGATTGGATCAGCGTTCTTAGGTACGTTCCGATTCGATCGGCACCCTCGAAGCCGGCCGCCTTCGCGGAGGCCTCCTTGTCGACGTCGGGAATGTCAGCGCTAGCAGCGTAGTGCTTGAGGTCCCGATAGAAACCGATGGGGTAGCTGTCCCAGGCGGCGCCGGCGACCCGGGTGAAGATCAGGTTCTGCGGTCGACCGATGCCCTGGAGGTAGGCGTTCTCCA
>JBDHGH010000091.1:0-13606 GCA_039589995.1 Gemmatimonadota bacterium
CTCTCCGCGGCCACCCAACATCACCATCTCTAAGGCCACGATCTCGGTACTGTAACGCTTCTGACCGTTTTGGTCTTCCCACTGGCGGTACTGAATCCGCCCCTCGACATACAACCGGTCACCCTTCTTCAGATACTGCTCGGCAATCTCCGCCAGCTTGTTCCAGGCTACGACCCGGTGCCACTGCGTCTCCTCCTGCATCTCACCGGTACGGCCCGTCCACTTGCGATTCGTCGCCACGGACAGGGTCGTCACCCGCGCACCGCTAGGCGTGGTGCGGATCTCGGGATCGCTGCCTAGGTTACCGATTATGATAGCTTTGTTCACACTACGTGACATGTGACCTCCATGAGGCGGTTGGCGCCAATACTGCTAACTCTGACGCCGAAAAGGATTATACCTGACCGTCAACTTATTGTCAACGCGAGGCTTGCTGGCCCGTTGCTCCAGCAGAATCTCACTGCCGGCGCACCAGATCCAAGCACATGACCCGCGCATCCTCAACCGGCTGCCGGTAATAGCGACGACGAATTCCCACCTGGACAAACCCGCGGCGCTCGTAGAGTTCTTGAGCACCCTGGTTGCTCACCCGCACCTCCAGGAAAATCCGCCTGGCTCCTCGCTCGAGCGCCCTCTCCAGGACCCGGTCCAGCTGCCACAGACCCAGCCCACGACGGCGCCAATCGGGGGACACCGCCAGGTTGCCCAGCTCGGATTCGTCCCCCACGTACCAGACCACCGAGTAGCCTACCAGTTGACTATCCAAGGTCGCCACCCAGAGATCGGCGTCAACACGCCGCATGAGATTGCGGAAACTGGTGCGGCTCCAGGGCGTCGAGAAAGAGGCTTCCTCGATAGCCATCACCGGGTCGAGATCCGAGCTCCGCATGGGCCGAGTCTCCGGGGCGAGAAGCGGCTCCGCGGCGCTCACTGGCGCTCCGTCCCCTCGGGCACGCGCCAATCCCGAACGTAAAGGGGCTCCCAAGCTCCCGGCTGGAGAACTCGACCGAGATCAGGAGCCACACGCCTTAGCCACAGCAGGCTGGCGGCCCGGGGCAGGCTCAAGTGTACGGGCAGAAGCCTGGCACTATCGAAGGCTGCGAGCAGGGCTTGGCCGTAGATGATCGAACCCTCGCCAGCAAACACCGGTTGGATTCCACGCGTCGAAAGTTCTTTCAGTAGACTCTCGATGTGCCACGCTCCGGGCGCAAGCAGCTCGGATACAGCTTCTCCCGACAGTTCATAACAGGCGGCATACACCTGTCCGCGTCTAGCATCGAACATGGGACACACCGAGCCCGCGACTCCGCACCCTGCAGCCACCGCGAGCAGGCTGGAGTAGGCGTAGAGCGGGACCCCGCGTGCCATCGCCCACCCTTTCGCCAGAGACGCTCCTACACGCACGCCGGTGAAAGATCCGGGACCGCTGCCGACAACTAGGGCCGACAGTTCGTCGGGTCTCGTTCCAGTGGCTGTCAGGGCGTTATCGATTGCGGGCATCAGCAATTCGGAGTGTGTGCCCTGAATTCTCAGGATCTGCTCGAAGACCAGCCCGTCTTTCCAAATCGCTACGGACCCCGTGGGCGTCGCCGTCTCTACTGCCAGCCACACGTCCTCATGTGGCACACTGCCCGGGTCACGATCAAGCTCGTTCCGCATCACCACTCGATCAGTTCCTGTGCTGCGCCGACCCGCTTCGCGGTCACGACTCGCTCGTCAGACTTCGGGGCGTAATCGAGGTCGACTTCCCAGCGGTCGGCGGGCTGCATGTCGCCTGCCCGATCGGCCCACTCCAGCAGCACCAGCCCGGATCCCGCGAGAAGCTCGTCCCAGCCCAAAGGTTCGAACGGGTCGCCCGAGCGCAGCCTGAACAGGTCCACGTGGTAGATATCGAACCCCCTGGGGCTTCTGTATGACTGCACCAACGTAAAACTCGGCGATGGTATGTTGCCGGTGATGCCCGCTCCTCGGCAGATCGCTCTCGCCATCACGCTTTTCCCGGCTCCCAGAGGGCCGCTCATCGCAACCCACAACGGCGGCTCGACTCGTTCCCCGATGGCCCTTCCCCAACCCTCCAGCGTGCTTTCGCTGAGGCTTTCCGGCCCTATACCGTCCAGGGAAATCATTCCTTCGGTTGCCCTCGCCTTCCTTGGCCCCCAGTCTCCTTGCGATGCCGCGTCTCGATCTCGGCCCTGAGCTGAAAGATGTGATCGCGGAGCTCAGAAGCCAGTTCGAAATCGAGATCCTCCGCCGCCTGCTCCATCTCGGCAGTCAACCGCTTGACGAGCTCTTCCGGTTCGAGATCGGGAAGCCGGGCCAGCGCATCGACCGCGCGATCACCAGGATCCAATCGGCTGTCGGCGACGGCGGTGGCGCGTCGTACTTCTTCGGGCGACTTCCGGATAGACTGGGGCGTGATCCCGTGCTCGATATTATAAAGCCTCTGAATCTCCCTCCGCCGGTTCGTCTCGTCTATACATCTTTCCATCGACCCGGTGATGTTATCGGCATACATGATCGCCTTGCCGCGCTCGTTTCGCGCGGCACGACCGACCGTCTGGATCAAGCTCTTGTCCGACCGTAAGAAGCCTTCCTTATCGGCGTCCAGGATGGCCACCAGCGAAACCTCGGGCAGATCGAGCCCCTCTCTCAGCAGGTTGATTCCGACCAGCACATCGAACAGACCCAGCCGCAGCCCGCGCAGTATCTCGACGCGTTCGATGGCATCGATATCGGCGTGCATGTACCGAACTCTAACGCCCACACCCAGCAGGTACTCGGTGAGGTCCTCGGCCATGCGTTTGGTGAGCGTCGTCACCAGCACCCTCTCACTGCGTCCGGCTCTTTCGCGAATCTCACCAATCAAGTCGTCTACCTGGCCCCTAACCGGACGCACCTCGATCTCGGGGTCCAGCAGGCCTGTTGGTCGAATGACCTGCTCGACCACGACCCCACCCGAGCGGCTCAACTCGAACTCGCCGGGTGTCGCGGACACGAACACCGCGTTGGGAACCAGCGTCTCCCATTCGTCGAACGTCAGCGGACGATTGTCCAGCGCGCTGGGCAGGCGAAATCCGTAGTCCACCAAGGTCTGCTTTCGCGACCGATCGCCCTGATACATTCCACCGATCTGCGGGATGCTAACGTGGGACTCATCAACGATGACCAAGAAATTATCCGGGAAATAGTCCATCAAGCAGTTGGGGCGCTCGCCGACACTGCGACCGGCGAGATGGCGAGAGTAGTTCTCGATTCCTGCGCAGTAGCCCATCTCACGGAGCATCTCCAAGTCGTATCGCGTTCGATGCTCCAGCCGCTGGGCTTCCAGCAAGCGACCGGTGCGGCGAAACTCAGCCAGCCTCTCGTCCAGTTCCTCTTCGATCAGCTTGGTCGCCCGGGTCAACGATCGGCGGCCGATGGCGTAGTGCGTCGCAGGGTAAACGACGGCTCGGTCCAGCTCCGCAATGACATCACCGGTCAAAGGATCGATCTTCGTCAAGCGGTCGACGTCGTCACCCCAAAGTTCCACCCGCAGCGCCTGCTCTTCATAAGCGGGGAAGATCTCGACGACGTCGCCACGTACCCTGAACGTGCCGCGTCGGAAATCGAGATCGCTGCGGTTGTATTGTATCTCGACCAGTGAAGCCAGGATCGCGTCTCGCGATATCTCCTGTCCACGCTCCAACAGCACGAGAAGCTGTCGGTATTCCTCCGGATCGCCCAGGCCGTAGATCGCCGAAACCGAAGCCACGACGATGACATCGTCACGTTCAATCAGGCTCGATGTAGCCCGCAGTCGCAGTTTCTCGATGTCGTCGTTGACCGAAGCGTCCTTCTCGATGTACGTGTCGGTCTGCGGTACGTACGCCTCCGGTTGGTAG
Organism: Gemmatimonadota bacterium; assembly: GCA_039589995.1. Lineage (GTDB taxonomy): Bacteria > Gemmatimonadota > Gemmatimonadetes > Palauibacterales > KS3-K002 > JBDHGH01. The sequence continues at coordinate 3,882 of JBDHGH010000091.1, forward strand.
TAATCGTAGTACGATATGAAGTACTCGACGGCGTTTGCTGGGAAGAACTGCTTCAGCTCACCGTACAGTTGGGCCGCCAGAGTCTTGTTGTGGCTCATCACCAGAGCCGGCCGGCCAAGCTCGGCAATCACATGCGCAATGGTCAGGGTCTTGCCCGAACCCGTTACGCCCATGAGAGTTTGCCAGCGCTCTTCGCGTTCCAAGCCCTTCCCCAACTCGGCGATAGCACCCGGCTGGTCCCCGGTTGGGCTGAACGGTGACCGCAGGTCAAACGGGGATTTCGCGCTCAGCGAGCGATGTTCCGGCTGACCGTTGGGTGAGGATCCGGAGATTACCCTGGGTTGACGTGACATACCGCTAATAAACAAGAAACCAGCGTCCGGCCAAGGCGCCGCCAACCACCGCTGGGCAGGCTAATCGAGCCCGCTACTATTCCCCGAAGCTGTCGAAGAAGCTATCGATTTTGTCGTCGTCGATGCCGTCCGATTCCGGCTCGTCGGCAAGCACCTCGACTGTCGGTAGCGTGTCGCGAAGCAGCTCGGCGCGCCTCAGCATGGGAGTGGCGCCCAGTTTCGCAAAGAGGTCGACCGCCCGCTCTGCCGCTTCTCGCGCCTCGCCGGGCTTGGCACGCGCAAGAACGTGAGCACGGTGATACTGCAGGAAACCTTCGCCGTAGGGATCCTTGTCCTCGGTCTCTCCGATCCCCTGATTCGCCACAGTACCGGCCAGCCAAGCATCGCTGTCGAGATCGATGACCCGAATACGCACCGCATCGCCTTCCGCGCGGCGCTCGAACCAACCTTCTTTACCCTGGTACAGCTGCTCCAGACGCGCGGCTTCTTGCCAGGCCTGTAGTTCGTCGCCCAACTCCAAATACGCCAGGGCCCGGACCGCTGTGGTCTGGAAGTCGTCCCTCCAGGCACCGCTCTCGGGCAACACCTTGCGGATTTCCTCGGTCTGCTTCAGAACCAACGCGTAGTCACCCCGCTCGAACTCGAGACGCGCCACGCCTGTTCGGATACGTCGCGACAGCGGCTGATCGTCCAGTTCTTCCGCCAGCGAAAGACCCGACCTGAACAGGCTCAACGCTCTGTCGAACTCGCCGCGCAGCGTCAGCAACTCGGCGATGTTGACCTGCATAGCGATTTTCTGGTCGGGTACGCCGGCCACTTCCATGCTCTCCAGAGCCGACTCCCAATGATGCAGAGCGCCGCCCCAGTCGCCGGCACGGAAGTTCGCGAGCCCCAGGAGGTCGTGACAGACCGCCACACCACCCAGCTCATCCATCTGCGTGAACACGTCGAGCGCACGTTCCGCCAGCGCCCGGCCCTCTTCTGGGCTACCCCAAGACACGTGGACCCGGGCAAGCCGATAAGCGGCCTGAGCAACAATCTCCGGATTCCCCCCGAGCCCGGCCACGTGCACAGCCTCCTCGGCCATCAGCAGCGCCTCCTCGGCCCTACCGATGCGCTCCGCGATGACGCAAGACAGATCCAGCGCCATGACCAGTTGGGCGGATACTTCTGTTGACCGCGCCGTATCGACGAGCTGCCCTGCCAGCTCCGATAGTTTTAGAGGCGGCACTCCACGTTCCAGCAGCAGCCAGCCCAACATCGTCCCCGAGTCAACTTCCAGCCCGGTTTCCTTCAGCTCACGGGCTCGTGCGTGCACCGCTTCGCCCAGCGCTTCGGCTTCCGGCTCCCGCTCGGTCACGGCGTACAGTCGCGCCAGGCGATTCTCGATTCTGAGCCGTTCAAGCTCGTCGTCCGTCGTCCGAGCCGCGATTCGCAAGAAATCCTCGAGCTCGTACACACCGTAGAGACGATCGGCAAGGTCGGCGGCCTTGAGCGACCAACTATGCAACCGGTTCGTCATGTCGGTTCCGAGATACAGCCCGGCGATCTCGTCGGCGATCTCATCGGCTCCATCGCCGGCCAACTGTTGGAGCATTTCGGCGGCGCGACTCAATAGGGTGTTGTGGCGTTTTCCGGTCACTCGCTCGCGAAGTGCCTGTCGAATAAACGGATGGCTGAAGCGAAACCGCACCGACCAGCGACCGTTCGCCCAACGTCGATCACCGACCCCATCGATGAGCCCTAGCGCCACGGCGGTACGCAGTGAGGCCAGAACCTCTTCTTCCCCTTTACCCAACTGGCCTGTGACGACGGCGGAATCGATCACCGACCCTGCCAGCGCTGCGGCCTCCACCGTCCAACGCAGGTTGGGTTCTAGTCCGTCGAGCCTGGCGGCAATGATGTCCTCGATCAGCTCCGCTTGACTGGGGAGATCGCGCTCGCGCACAGAAAAGCGAAACAGTTTCTTTCGAACGACCTTCTGCTCGACCTGCCAACGCAGGTACTGTTCAGCCCGAAGAGGGTTGCCTCGCGCCGCTCCCACCAGCCAGTCGCCCAGCTCGGATGCGAACGAACCCTCCAGTATGTCTTCAGCTATTTTCAGGATCGCATCTTTTTCGAGGTCGCGGACGGCCAGCTCAATCGAGTTCGGCCCGACGCGTGACAGCACGCCTTTGATGGAGACGGCTTCCTCGGACTCCGTTTCGTGGTAGGTCGTGAGAATCATCATCGGGAGCGAGCTAAGCGCACTGCCGACTCGTCCTAGCAGGTCGAGGGTGGAGCGGTCGCACCACTGGATGTCATCGACGAAGAGTATCACCGCGCGTTGCCGCGAAATCGCGCGCCAGAGCGCTAGGAACTGATCGAAGAGGGCGTTACGACCTGCAGCCTGAGCAGCGCTCGGTAGCCAACCCGGTGCTTCTTTTCCGACTATGTTGGCGAAAGTGGAATCGCTTCCCGCAACACGTACTTGAGCGAGCAGATCTCGGAGCGGACCGAAGGGATGGGTGCTGGCCTGACCCTCGACGCACTGAGTACTCAACGCCAGCATCTGGTCGTCCGAGGCCTTGCACTGCTTCAGGAACTCGCGCGCCAAGGCGCTCTTGCCTACACCGCCGGCACCGGTCAGCGTGACGAAGCGCCCGCGGCCGCTCTTATCACTGCGAATTTCCTGGAAGACCCGGCTGAGCTGCGTCAACTCGGTGGCCCGTGCCACCAGGTGCATCTCTCGTCCGGTTTCGCTTGTTCCCATCAGATCCCGGTTTGAGTGCTTGTGCGCGCCTACCATCAGGATAGGGCCCGAGATTGCCTAATGGGCTCGCACAATCAATTGTTATTACGTGGGGGAGGTGGCGTCGACGTCCAGCACCGGTACCCAAGAAGGTACCCCAGAACTATGCCGGCCTCAATGGCAGCGAGAAGCTATAAATCAAGCCGAATCATGGGCTCGACATCCCGATAACGCGATGCCAGTGGTCTTCGGGAACCGGCATGACGGATAGGCGCGGAAGCCGCACCAACTCCCAACCCTCGAACTGTCTACTCGCCTTAATGCGATCCAGGCCCACCGGCTGAGATAGCCGCTCCTCGGCGCTGATCTCGAAAACCACGAACCTGTCGTCTCCAGCCTCGGGGTCCGGATAGGCCTGCGACTCCACTCGGGCCACACCTACGACCGCGCGTTCCTTACCCGTGTGATAGAAGAACGCACGATCGCCGGGCTGGACTTGCCGCATGTACTTGAGCGCGACGGCATTGCGAACACCGTCCCAAACGGTGCGTCCATCACGCTCGAGATCGTCGAACGAGTAGTCGCCGGGCTCGCTCTTCAAGAGCCAGTATGCGGCCATCAATCGATCTCAGCGTGTAGATCTGACTCGGCCAGGCGTTCGCGCCGCTCCACATTGACCACGCCTTTCACCTTTCTTACGGCCTTCATGACTTTGGTTAGATGCGTGAGATCTTCGATCTCGATTACGAATTCGCCGTGCATGCCGCCCTCAACCGCATCGGTCGAGGCGCTTTGAATGTTGGTGCCGGTATTGGTGATCGACTTGGCGATATCGGAAAGCAAGCCGCGTCGATCCGTGCCTTCCACCACGATACGTACGAAGAGCAACTGCGCAGCGTCCGCTTGCCAGTCGATGTCGATTCTGCGCTCTGGGTGTTCTCCGAACTTGAGGATGTTCGGGCAATCGATTCTGTGAATCGACACACCACGCCCGCGGGTTATGTACCCGATCACATCATCGCCTGGAACCGGCTGACAACACTGGGAGTAGCGGACCATCATGTTGTCCATACCCTGGATCTTCACACCTTTCGGCCCGCCGCGAATTTGCTCGACGATTCGCGTCAGCTTCGACGGCTTCGCGGGTTCGACCGGTAACTGCTGATCGGGCCATAGCTGTCTCAGAACGAAGGACAGCCCGACGTCCCCCCGACCCAGGGCGGCGTATAGGCCCTCCAGGGTTTGATAGCCGGCCCTAGCGCCCGCCTCTTTCAGTTCCTTATCGGAGACTTTCCTCTTCCGCTTGCGCAGCTCGCGATCGAGAAACTCCTTCCCGATCTGTACCGCGGTGTCCTGCTCTTCCTGGCGAATCCAGTGTCGGATCTTCCCACGAGCCCTCGCCGTACGCACGAAGTTCAGCCAGTCCCGCGACGGCGTCTGTTTGGCGCTGGTGATGATCTCCACCGTATCGCCGCTCTTCAACTCTCGCGTCAGTGGTGCGATACGACCGTTCACGCGCGCGCCCGAGCAACGCGAACCCACTTCGGTGTGAACGACGAATGCAAAGTCGATCGGTGTGGCGCCCTTGGGCAGCTGCTTCACTTCGCCGGCCGGCGTGAAGACAAAAATCTCGTCCTGATACAGATCGATGCGCAGGAACTCCATGAATTCTTCGGGCTCCCGCGTCTCCCCCTGCCACTCGAGTACCTGTCGGAACCAGGCGAGCTTCTCGTCGACCTCGTCCGGCGCGCCCTTGTACCCTTCCTTGTACCGCCAGTGGGCCGCGATCCCGTACTCGGCCGTGCGGTGCATGTCGTGCGTACGGATTTGGATCTCGTACAAACGACCACCGGGCCCGAAGATCGTGGTATGAAGGGACCGGTACATGTTCGACTTCGGCGTCGCGATATAGTCGTGGAACCGCTCTGTCAACGGAGTCCACTTGTTGTGGATCACGCCCAAGGCATGGTAGCAGTCGCGTATACTCTGCGTGGTCACACGGATCGCCATCAAGTCGTAGATCTCGTCGTACGGCTTGTTTCGTTTGAGCATCTTCTTGTGGATAGACCAAAGATGCTTGGGGCGGCCGGTAACCTCACAGGCGATACCCGATTTCTCGAGTTCCTTGCGCAGCGGCTCCGAGAGATGTCTGACCCAGTCCTCCCGTTGCTTTCGTCGCTCTCGGACCTTCTTGGCCAACTGTTTGTAAGATTGGCCCTCGAGAACTTTGAAGGCCAAATCCTCCAACTCCCACCTGACTTTCGCCATCCCGAGCCGGTGCGCTAACGGCGCGTAGATGTCGCGGGTCTCCAAAGCGATTCGCTGGCGCTTGCTTACCGGCAGTGCTTCCAGCGTGCTCATGTTATGCAGTCGGTCCGCCAACTTGACGATGATGACGCGTGCGTCCCGAGCCATCGAGACCAGAAGCTTCCGGAAGTTCTCTGCCTGCTGCTCCGTGCTCGAACTGAATTCGACCCGACCGATTTTGGTCAGGCCATCAACAATCGTGGCGATCTCTTCACCGAACTCGGCCTCGATTTCGCGAACGCCGAGATCCGTGTCCTCGACGACGTCGTGAAGAAAGGCCGCACAGATCGACGCGGTGTCCAGGTATAGGCTGGCAAGGATCTTACCGACTTCAACGCAATGCGTGATGTAGTCCTCGCCCGATTTGCGTTTCTGGCCCTGGTGAGCGCGCTGGCTGTACTCGAACGCGCGCGCCAGAAGATCCAGGTCCAAACGCGCATGAGTTTCCTCGACAACGTTCAGAAAATCGGGCGGTAGTGACGGCGGGGCGTCATCGTTGGATATCGCCTCCTGCCCGTCGGCTCGCTCAGTCGCTTCCGTGATTCGATCCGACGCCATAGTGCTCGTTCTAATGGCAGAAAAGGGCCCTCAAGTGTGGGCATATCGCTAATAGTTATACTACCCTAAGGCCGGGGGCCAGTTTCCGACACTTTGGGCCTTCGACTTAGCTAGAATCGCTAGATTGCTGCGCCGTGGCAAGTTACGAGGATGGGCGGGTGTCGCCCGTGGCATCGACGCCCGCCGGGGAAGCTCCCGGGCAGTGCGGTCAGCCGTCGAGACCCGAGATTAGCCCCAGGTCGAGGAAGCTGCAGTAGCGGCCGTTTCCCACCACCACGTGGTCCCGAATCGGGATACCCAGAACACGACCCGCGTCGACAAGCTGGCGCGTGACCTCGCGGTCGGCAGGGGACGGCGTCGGATCTCCGCTGGGGTGATTATGCACGAGAATCACTGCCGCCGCGGCTTCCATCAATGCAGGCGCGAAGACTTCACGAGGGTGCACAACGGAGGCATCCAGAATGCCCCGCGTGACCATCAACTCCCGAATCACCGCGTTCTGCGTGTTGAGAAGAAGGACGTGGAACTCCTCCTGCCTCAGATCCCGCAATCGAAGCTCGAACCGCCGGTAGATATCACGAGGCGTCGTTACACGGTCGTCTTCGTTTCGAATCTCTTCGGCGGCTCGGCGACCGAGCTCGAGAGCAGCCTGGATGGCCACGGCCCGGGCTTCGCCGATCCCCGGCACGGCCATCAGCTGCGAACCTGGAGCGCTCCCCAGCCGGCGCAACGACCGCTCGAAGTGATTGTACAGGTTCTCGGCTACCTCGAGGGCGCTACGTCCCCCAGCACCGCTTGAGGCGAGGATGGCCAGCAGCTCGGCGGTCCGCAGAGCGGAGGGGCCCAAGGCACGAAAACGCTCTCGCGGCCGTTCTCTCGTTGGCCAATCCTTTATGGTAAGCGCGATGGTGCTCGGCCTCCTGCTGAGTTAGGGCTGATGGGAATTATGCTGAGAGGCCTCAACGGATCGTCACCAGAGCGGTTTCTGCGGAGTCATGCGAACGGTGCGTTGGGCGGGTTTTCGCAATCGTACTCGTCGATTACGGTTACGAGTACGAGTACGATTACGAGTACGAGTAGGAGTTCAAAGCGGGGGGGCGCCGGGTCGCCCGTGGCATTTCTTGTATTTCTTGCCGGAGCCGCAGGGGCACGGATCGTTGCGGCCAACTCGGTCACCCGGCTCCGACGGCTTCGCGGCTGCGATGTCGTCGCGACCGGTGATCTTCGCGGCTACCTGCTCGGGTCGCGCCGCGGCCGCGCCCAAGACACCGGTCGACTGGCCGACCCCGGCCGCCTGGGGTGTCGCGGCGCCACCCGGGGTCCCCAAGCCCGCTTGGGCTGATGCCGCCACGCCGGTCGGCGCGAAGGCCTGTCGCGCAGCCACGGCAGCGGCGCTGGGCGCAAAGCCCTCTTCCGTCGTGTCGAGCGTGGGCCCGCTCATCCGCGTGATCTGCGGGGCCCGCATCGGCTGAGGCGCCATCAATTGGGCCTTGAACAGGCGATCGGCAAGCGTGGACCGGATATCGCCCATGAGGTCCACGAACATGTCGTAGGCTTCTTTCTTGTACTCGATGAGGGGGTCCTTCTGTCCCCAGGCCCTGAAGTAGATGCCTGCCTTCAACTGGTCCAGGTCGTAGAGATGATCCTTCCACTTCTCGTCGACGGTGAACAGAAAGACATAGGATAGGATCCGCTCGCTCTGTTCCCCGAACTCTTCGATTTTTCTGTTGAAGGTCGTCCGGGTCTTTTCCAGCGCATATTCGGCAAGCGCCTCAACGCCATCCCATTCCATCGCGGCATCGAGCGAATTCTCATCCGGCAATTCCGGGCAGTGCAGGAAGAAGTCGATCAGCAGCTGGTTCTTCAGTCCAGCCAGATCCCAGCTCTCCTCGCGCCCCGCTGCCGGCACATACTCGTCCACCCGAGTAAGGACCGCCGTCTGGATCATGTCCCAGATCTCGCCCTTCAAATCTTCCCCGCCCTCGAGAGCGAACACCCGGAGGTCGTAGATTACTTCGCGCTGCTGGTTCATCACGTCATCGTACTCCAGCAGTCGCTTACGGGCGTCGAAGTTCATGATCTCGACGCGCTTCTGAGCTCGCTCCACCGCCTTGGTCACCAGCGGGTGCGTGATGACCTCTCCCTCATCGGCGCCCAGCTTGTCCATGATCTTCGCCAGCCGCTCAGCCATGAACAGCCGCATCAAGTCGTCTTCCAGCGAAAGGAAGAAGCGCGAAGAGCCCGGGTCACCCTGTCGGCCGGACCGGCCTCGAAGCTGCCGATCGATTCTGCGTGAGTCGTGTCTCTCGGTGCCGAGAATGACCAGACCGCAAGGTGGGTCGACAAAGCAGTCGAGCTCTTTGGCCAACCCAGCAGCCAGGTCGGGTTCCTCGTGTACCTGGCCGAAAGCCGGCTGTTGAGCGTCAATCGCACAGACGCGGCACTTCACCACGCCGCCCTTCAGTTTGATGTCGGTTCCCCGGCCTGCCATGTTCGTGGCGATGGTCACCGCGCCGGGCTCACCGGCCTCGGCGACGATCTCCGCTTCTCGCTCGTGGTACTTTGCATTCAACACCTGGTGCTTGATGCCCCGGCGCCTGAGCATGCGAGAAACGGTCTCGGACGCATCCACACTCGTGGTCCCGACCAGGATCGGTAGTCCCCGTTCGTGAAACCGCTCGATCTCATCGAGAAGTGCCGAGTACTTCTCACGCTTCGTTTTGAAGATGACGTCGTCGAGATCGATACGCCGCACGGGACGGTTGGTCGGAATGACCACGACCTCCAGCCCGTAGATCTGGTGGAACTCCCCTTCCTCGGTCTCGGCCGTTCCCGTCATTCCAGACAACTTGTCGTACATGCGGAAGTAATTCTGGATCGTGATCGTGGCGAGGGTCTGAGTCTCGCCCCTTACGGTCACGGCCTCCTTGGCCTCCACCGCTTGATGCAGCCCATCGCTCCAGCGACGTCCCGCCATCTTCCGGCCCGTGAACTCGTCGACGATGATGACGTTGCCGTTCTCGACGACGTAGTCGGTGTCTCGCTCGAACAGCGTGTGGGCCTTCAGAAGCTGATGAATGATGTGAATCTTCTCTGACTTTGCGGCATAGTCGCGCTCGACCTGAGCGATTTTCGTCCGCATTTCGTCCGGAGAAAGAGACTCATCGCGTTCGATCTCGTGGAACACCTCTGAGATGTCGGGAACAACAAACGCTTCGTGATCATTGGGTGACAGAGTATCCAGACCCTGGTCGGTGAGGTGGACCTGGTGACCCTTTTCGTCCATCGAATAGAGGAGCGCCTCGTCCAACTCGTGCAGGCGTTTCTCGCGCATGTAGTCCGCTTCCACTCGCTGCACGAGCTTGCGGACCCCCGCCTCCTGCAACAGTTTGGCCAGTTTCTTGTTCTTGGGCATGCCCCGGTTGGCGAGCAGCACCTTCTCGCCGACCTGATAATCTCCTTCGCCTTCGCCATCTTCGCCGTCAGCTGACCCGAGCAGCGACTCTGCTTCGGCGAGCAGCGCGTTGACGATTCGCGCCTGCTTCTTGGCCAGGCTGGTAACCTGCGAGTTGAACTCTCCGTACCGTTTGTTGTCCTCGCGGCCCACCGGACCGCTGATGATCAGCGGTGTACGTGCTTCGTCGATAAGGACCGAGTCGACCTCGTCGATGATCGCGTAATTGTGCGCCCTCTGCACGCGATCCTCGAGGCTGTGCACCATGTTGTCGCGGAGATAATCGAAGCCAAACTCGTTATTCGTTCCGTACGTAATATCG
>JBDHGH010000092.1:0-13583 GCA_039589995.1 Gemmatimonadota bacterium
CGAAGCCAACCTCATCCCCAACATAGTGACATTGTACATAGATCAGACGCTGGGACCCGACCAGGCTCAGCCACGCGAGCTGTTTGGCCTGGTAGCGTGGAAGCCGCTGAACGGTTACGCGAAGTTCGGAAAATTCCTACTGCCTTACGGCTGGCGTATCTGGGACGACGACGCGTTCATACGATCGGTCACCAACTACACGTATAGAACGCCGGACATCGGCTTTGAAATCGGGATCGAACCCGGGCCGCTGTCCTGGTTCATCTCGGTGACCAACGGAAACTTCGCCGGCGAGGAGAACAACAACCAGAAGCTGCTGACCTCAAGCGCTGTACTGAGCTTCAGTCGCTTTCGGGTGGGCGCTTCCGGCTCTTACAACGGTGCCCCAGGCCGAAAGACGAGCATGGTGGGGGGATACGCCGGATTCTCGATCGGCCCTCTCGTCCTTCTCGGCGAAGCGGACCTTGTATTCGACTCGTTCGATGACCCTGCGCAAAGTGATAAGGACCAGGTCGTTGCGTACCTGGAAGGCGACTGGTTGATCGTAAAGGGCCTCAACTTGCGGTTGGCCTACGGCCTTCACGACCCCACCGCCGGCGTGCGAGACGGCACCACGGACGACCCGGAGGATCAGCGCGGTCGTATTCGTTTCGCCCTCGAAGCGTTCCCTGTGTCGTTCGTACAAGTATCGGGGTTCTACACTCGACTGGACGACGCCGGAGAGCCCAACGACCGCGACGTCATCACGCTGGAGGGCCATCTCTTCTTCTAAGACTGTTTGACCGAAAATCTGAGTTATAGCCTTGTGCGAAAGGAATGCCCCATGAATAGAACAACTTCAGCCATCACGCTGGTGTGCCTGACCGCGTTAGCGTGCGGTGGATCCGACGATGAGCCGATGGACCCCAACGGAGGAGATCCGGGTGCAGCCACCGCCATCGCCGCCGTCTCTGGTGACGGCCAGAGAATCGCCGCCGGAGTCCAACTGCCGGAGTCATTCGTTGTTCGAGTGACAGACGCCGAGGACGATCCCGTATCGGGTGAAAGCGTGACCTGGGCGGTGACAGGCGGTGGCGGCTCGGTTTCGCAGTCCTCGACTACGACGGCGAGCGATGGAACTGCCTCGGTCACGCTTACGACCGGGGCCGCCGGCGGCACCAACACGGTAACAGCAACCGTCGATGGACTGACCGGCTCGCCGGTGACATTCACGGCGAATGCAGTGACACCCTCCGCCGTGGCCGTGACGGTAGGCGACAATCAGATGGCCCGCGTGAACCAACCTCTGGCCAGTCCCGTAGAGGTACGCGTCACGGCCAGCGACGGCGGCTCCGTGCCCGGTGCGAGCGTGAGTTGGTCGGTAGCCTCAGGCTCAGGCTCGCTTTCGTCGATGGCTACGGTGACCGATGAAGACGGCCGCACCGCCGTCTCGTGGACGCTCGGACCCAACGTCGGAGCTAACAGCGTCACGGCTTCAGCCGGCGGCATCGATGCCACAGCCAACGCCAACGGCACCCAACCGGTGACCGTGACCGTCAATATGCAGGGGATCGCTTTCGTGGCGCCCGGCGGCGGTGATGACGTCACTATCATGCTGGGGGATACCGTCCGGTGGGTGAACCTGGATGCTGTGAACCACACCGCGACCTCGACCGCGGTGCCGACCGGCGGTGACAGCTTCGCAAGCGGCACGTTTGGCAACGGCGGAGAGTTCAGCTTCGTGGCAAACGTGCGAGGCGTCTGGACCTACTTCTGTGAGGTCCACCCCGCCGCGATGCGGGATGCACTGATCACGGTGCAATGAACCTAGAATGTTGGGAGGCCTGGGCCGGGCTCGGATTTTTGCCCTCAGCTGTAACTCATGGAGCTTAGGCCCAGGTACTTCCGCAAGAAGGCGAGTTGTCCGATGTGAAACGACTCGTGCGTAAGCAGAAACGCGAGCCCACCCAGAACACTTCTGTCCTCGACGGGAAACTGCTGCGACGATTCCCTTGCTAGCTCTTCGTTGCTCAGCATCGGCAACTTCTCTTCGAGAAGCTCGGACACTTCACGCCACGCGTCCAAGATGTCCTCAACGGCTGGATAATCCGACATATCATCGATCGACTTGACCTCGTCCGGTCCCGTGAAGGGATGGTGGTAATCCAATCCGATAAAACGGGCCAGGTAGGCGCGTGCGTCGAGAACATGCAGGCCGACGAACGCCATGTTGTTCGTGCTATCGGTAGGCTGCACTCGAGCGATCTCATCATCCACACCTTCGAACGAGTTGACGAACAGACGCGTGCCGAGCCTCAGCATCTCATTCAGAGCGGTGACCTGAGCATCCATTAGTCCTCGCTAGCCCTCCAAACCCGGACCTGGCAACCAACCACTGGTTACTGATTACTGATAACAGGTTGCCCGTGATAGATGGTTGCCTCAGACAATGGTTGCCTTAAACAAACGTGGAGATCTCGGCCAAATGCTTCCTTGGAATGTCCGGCACCAGCGCGTCCTCCGCCGGGTACCCGACCACCAACAGAAGGAACGGCCGCTCGTTTTCCGGCCGACCGAGTATCTCGTTTAGGAAGCCCATGGGACTGGGCGTATGCGTCAGAGAGACGAGCCCGGCATTGTGGACGGCGGTGATGAGCACCCCGGTGGCGATGCCCACCGACTCTTGCACATAGTAGTTCTTGATTTTGTCACCCTCGGGCCCCAGTCCATACGATTCGGCAAAGATGGCGATCAGGTATGGTGAGCTCTCGAGAAAGGGTTTGTGCTCATCTGTACCCAGCGGCTCCAGCGCTTCGAGCCATTCGTCCGGCGCCCGCTCGCCGTAAAACTCCAGTTCCTCCGCTTCGGCGGCGTCGCGAATCTTCCGCTTGACCGCAGGGTCGGACACGACGGCGAAGTGCCAGGGCTGTTTGTTCGCTCCGCTGGGCGCGCTACCGGCGGCGCGCAGGCAGTCCTCGATGATGTCGCGCGGAATCGGCCGGTTGGAAAACTGACGGACCGAGCGACGGCGCAACATGTCGGCGCGGAACGCGGCCGATCGCTTGCGCATCTCAGCGAGGGGATACTCACGATACCCGACCAGGGGTACAAAGCCGGACTTAGACATCATTGACTCCTGTTAAACGAGGCAGTCGCCATCATAGCTGCGAGCCGCAGTACTTACAGTGTTTTGCATCGAAGTCGTGCCCTTCAGCCGAGCACTCGGGACACGATTGCGTGCTCAACGATTGCTTCCCGGAAGTCTTAGCCAACTCGACCGTTACGATTCCGGTCGGCACTGCGATGATCCCATATCCGATGATCATCACGGCAGAGGCGAGCACCCTACCCAGCAGTGTAGCGGGCGCGATATCACCGTATCCCACGGTCGTCATCGTGACGATAGCCCAGTAGATGCCCTCGGGGATGCTCGTGAACCCGTACTGCTCACCCTCTATGAGGTACATGAGTGAGCCGACGATCAGCACCAGCGTGAGAACCACACCGAGAAAGACGATGATCTTCCGCGCGCTCGCGTGCAGAGCAGCCCGAAGCATACTCGCCTCGCCCGTGAAACGCGCCAACTTCAGCACACGGAACACACGCAACAAACGTAAAGCCCGGATGACTAGCAGCGATTGGGCACCCGGCAGCAACACGCTGAGATACGTGGGAACGATCGCGAGAAAATCAACGACTCCAAAGAAACTGCGGGCATAGCGCAACGGCTTGCCCACACAAATCAGTCGCAGCACGTACTCGATACTGAAGAGAATGGTAAAAACCCATTCGACGGCCAAGAACTGTGACCCATACTGTGAGTGAAGATCGGGCACGCTATCGAGAAGTACGGCGGTCACGCTGAGCACGATCGCCAACAGCAAGCCGATGTCGAACGCCTTACCCGCATGAGTGTCGGCCTCGAAGATGATCTCGTGCAGCCTCTCGCGCCAACCCATATTAGGCCCCACTATTCACTGGCTCGACATTCTCACTACCCACATCCGGTGTCAGTAAGCCGTCCAGCAACTCGAGTGGATGAAACACCGAGGTCCGTGATCCAGCGAGGATCGATCCGGCACCCACCTGCATCAGGCAACCCGGATTTCCTGTCGCCACGCAGTCGACGTCAGCTTCCTTCACCTCGGCCATCTTGAGATCCAGCAGCTGGCCGGACAGATCGCGTCGAGTCAGTCCGTAGACTCCGGCTGCACCGCAGCAACGATCGGAACGGGACAGCCTCACGACATCCAGTTCCGGGATGCGCTCGAGAAGCTCTACGGGCTGACCGTCGATTCGCTGTGCGTGAACGAGGTGGCACGGCGCATCATATCCAACTCGGGCCTCTAACGCCTCGTAACCTGGGCCACGCCGTTTGGCCAGCCACTCGGTGACCATACGAACCTGACCGGAGAAGGTCTTGGCCCGTTCCGCGAACTCGGGGTCGTCTCTCAGCCAGTCGCCGTATTCCTTGAGCGCGGCGCCGCAGCCGGCGGAGTTGGTCAGCAACAGATCGGCGGGACTCTTCTCGAACATCGCGATCACGCGCCGGGCCATGTCGCGCGCATTCTCCAACTCACCCGAATGGGCGTGTAGGGCACCGCAGCAGAAGCCCGCCGGTATGTGATCGATCCAGGCCCCGTGAGCCAGCACCAGCCGTTTCGTCGCACGGTTCACATGCTTGAACAGCCCGGCCATCACACAGCCGTCGAGCAGCGTGATCCTCTCGACGTCCAGCGACGGCTCTGGGGGACTCGACCTGCGGCGCCGGGCCCTGGGAACGGCCTTCCCCAAACGGGGCGAAGTGGCTGCCAGCATCGCCATGGCGAAGCGAATCCGCCCGACCGTCCCACCTTTGGGTCCGATGCGAGCGACGAGAAAAGGGATTCTCGTGGCCCGGAACAGTCGCAACAGGCCCCAGAAGAGGTTCTGCAACCAGCGGTTCGCGAACACCGCGTTCAGACCCATGCGGGCCATTCGATCCATCGCCCCGCCCGCCTCGGCTCGCGCCTCGCGCGCATGCTCGAGCAGGCTGCCGTAGCGGACCCCGGACGGACAGACGGGCTCGCATGCGCGACACCCCAGGCATTGATCGATATGCAGAGCGAAGAACTTGTCAGTCGCCGCAAAACGATCTTCGGCCACGGCGCGCATCATGTAGATGCGTCCGCGGGGGGAGTCGTTCTCGTTGCCCAGAATCTCGTAGGTGGGACAGACGGGCAGACAGAACCCACAATGCACGCAGGTCAGGATGTCATCGATCTGAGAGGAGAGCGGCGTTTGGGCCGTGGTCGTTTCGGTCATCGCATCACGCCACGCAGCAACCGCCAGCCGCCACGCAATCGACACGACAGGTTCGGGCCATGTCGGAAATCGATCAACGCCTTCGCCAAATCCTCCCCGCCGCTGCCCTCTACGAACCAGTGCGGCTCACGCTTCAAGGCAACGCGGTCCTCGACCCATGCCTTGGGTCGGACAAACTCGCGAAGGCCTTCGATCCCATGCACGCGGCCGAACCCGCTCTGGCGCGCGCCGCCAAACGGGAGATCGGCCATCGCATAGTTCACGAGGTGATCGTTGATAAGAACCGTACCGACCTGAAGCTGACCGGCGATTCGCTGCGCCTTCTTGCGATCGCGCGACCAAACGCTGGCATCAAGGCCGTAGACCGTGTCGTTGGCCAGGCGTACCGCCTCGGCCTCGTCGGCCACACGCATGATGGGTAAGACCGGCCCGAACGTCTCGTGCCGCATCACGTCCATGTCCTGATCGACTTCGACGATGACGGTAGGCTGATAGAAATGGCCGGGGCCCTTGATCGGTCGTCCGCCGAGAAGCACACGTGCGCCCGCCGCCTGCGCCGCCTTCACCTGGCCATCGATCTTCTCAAGCTGGAACGGCGCGATCAGCGAGCCGATCATCGCTTCATCTTCGTCGCTGGTCCGAACGCGCCGCGCTTCCGTTATCACTGCCTCTACGAAATCGTCGTATACCGAATCCACGACGTAGGCACGCTCGACGGACATGCATACCTGGCCGCATCCGTAGAAGGCTCCCCAAACCGCGCCGCTCGCCGCGCGGTCGATGTTCGCATCGGCACACACGATCATGGCATCTTTCCCGCCAAGCTCTAACATCACCGGCGTCAGAGATTCCGCCGCCGATGCCATGATCTTCTTTCCGGTCGCCGTCGACCCCGTGAAGGCGATCTTGTCGACCCCGGCAGCGATAAGGGCCGCTCCGGTACTGCCGTCGCCGGTCGCCACCGTAACGAGATTCTCGATATCGATCGCCTGTGTAACAAGGTCCGCGACGAGCTCGCCGGTCAGCTGGGTGAACTCCGAGGGCTTGAGGACGACCGCGTTGCCGCCGGCCAGTGCCGTGCTGACGACACCCATGCCGATGGCGAATGGGTAGTTCCAAGGAGTGATTGCACCGATGACACCCCAGGGATCGTAGGCCACACGGGCGCTGCGTTGGTACAACCAGCCAACCCCAGCCCGGCGACCCAGTAGGTAGCTGGGCGCCCTTCGCGCCAGGTAGTCGAGAGTGTCCAAGGCGATAACGACCTCGGACAGGCCCTCACCCAGGACTTTGCCGGTTTCCACTCGGACGATGCCTGCGATTTCGTCCGCGCGATCGGCGACCACCCGGCGCAGGCCCTGCAACGCGCGGCCTCGCTGCGCAAGCGTGCGACGCGCCCACTCGCCTTGGGCGGCACGCGCAGATGCCACCAGGTTGCCAACATCTTCGTGGCCCATGATTGGGACGTCGGCAATCTCCTGGCCGGTCAACGGGTTGAGACAACCCAACCGGTCCTGACGTTGCTGCTGCGCCAGCGGTTCCATGTCACGCCTCCGCAGGGTCGGCCACCCTTAGTCGTGCGCCTCGACAGCGACAAAGGCCATTCCATCCGGCTCGTCGCCGCCTTTTATCGTCATGAGCGCCTCGAACTTCTCGAGATCCACGACGGTGAGCATATCGTCCCGAGTATTCGCGACGTAGGCGACTTTCCCGTCCGGCTGGATCTCGACGCCGACGGGCATGGCCCCGACCTCCAACGTCCGTTTGACGGCCCAGCTACCGATTTCGATCTCGGTCAGCGTCGCCGCCGTCGCCTGGCTGACCAGCGCGTGCTTCCCGTCCGGCGTTACCTCGACGCGAATCGGGAAACCGCCGACCTGCATGTCGTGAACGATCTCGTCGGTGGAAACATCGATCACCGTGAACGTACCGGCTTCTCGATTGGTCACCAACACGTAGCGGTCGTCGATGGTGACCGCGATCCCTTCGGCGCCGGCTCCCGTCGCTATCTGCTTGATCACCTCGCCGGTCTCGATGTCGATGGCGGTAACGCTGCCGGAACTAATATTCGCGGTATACGCCTTCCCTTTGCTCTCGGCCAACGCGACCATGTGGGTGGTCTGCTGACCCGTCTTGATGGCACGCTTCACCGTCCGCGACTCCACATCGACCTCGACAAGCTCCTGTAATCCTTCGGTGGTCACCCAGATCGAACTGCCGTTCTTGCTAACGACGATCCCATGCGGGTTCCTGTGCTCGCCGAGATCGATCATGCCCAGCGCCGCGCGCTTCGCCACATCGACGACGGTTAGACTGTTCGAGCTGTAGTTGGCGACGAACGCCAACCGTCCGTCCGGTGTCGTTGCGACCTCGTGGGGTCCGGGACCTGTGGCGATCCGCTCGAGTTCCTCGCCGGTGTCGGTATCGATGAACGAGAGCGTGTTCTCGCTCTTGTTCGTGACCAGGAGCACGCCACCGTGGGCGCCGGGGTCGTCGGGCACATGGGAAAAGGCGAGAACGGCGATGAACAGCACGGCGAGGGGGAATGCGAGTCGGCGCATACGAAATGCCTCCAGCGTACGGGATACGCCAGCTGGGCCGTGTCCCGAAGGGCCGCGGCAAGCCAGTCGCTATCCAATGGGGGTTGCACGATAAGACCCTAAACTACAGGCGATCCCGGGCTGATAAAAGCCCGGCATTCTCGCTCAGGCCTCAGACCGCGGCAAACTCGATGGCCGCAGCGGACCAATCGGGCGCGCTCTCGAAGGCCTCGATCACTTGCTCGGGCTCGCCGACGACTTGCCACATGTCGCGATGGCGCGGGTGCATGAAGCGCTCATCGATGCAGCGCTCCAGGAGCTCGATACAAGGATCGAAGAAGCCGCGCGTATTGACCATCACGATGGGCCCGAGAAATGTGCCCAAACGCTTCAACGATATGGCCTCGACCAGCTCGTCCAGCGTACCGGACCCACCCGGCAAGGCGACGACGGCATCGGCTCCGGCGATGAGCTCGCGCTTGCGATCGTGAAGATCGTCAACCAACCGCAACTCGCTGATGCCCTTATGGTACCACTCCAGCTCTTTCATGAACCGCGGTATGATCCCGACGACCACACCACCCTCGGCGAGCGCGCCGTCGGCCAGGCGACCCATGGACCCCTCACCGCCGGCGCCATAGGTGATGTCGATGGCGTTACGGGCGAGCGTTCGACCCAACCGCTCGGCGGCGTTGTGATACATCTCGTCGGCTTGAGTGCTGGAGGCGCAATAGACGCAGGCTGTCTGGATTCTCACTGCTGGCATCTTTGGTGTTTGGGAGTTGGTGAGTAAACGAGTAATAGAGCAATCGAGTACTTGAAGTTGGAGTTGGGTTGAGAGTGCTGCAAGCCCGAGCTCCGGAAACTCCGCGGCTCTTTACTCAATCGCTCTATTACTCGTTTACTTCAATCTCCCAACGGATCACAGCCCGTACACGGGCGTCTCAGGGGCAAAGGCTGCCCACGCGAACCAGAACGGCACGTAGTGCACGGTCTTCTCCAACCGCGTGCCGACAAGTGGACCCGAGGTCGCTTCGCCGAAGAAGTTCCAGCGCGTACCGGTTTCCTCATCGACGAACGCGTCGCCGTCGGTTCGGAACGTCAGCGTTCTTCCATCGACGTTCCGCGAGTATACGGCGGGTGTCCCCACATCGCGTCCGCGGTTGATACTACCGGCGTCGACCGCCGAGGCCGTTCCGGCCCGGAAGAACAGGACGACTTCGGTGGTTCCGACTTTGTGGTTGATGACCTGCTCCTCGGCGAGCGTCTCCAGCGGGTAGACGACTGCGGCTTCCCCGCTCTTCACTACGACCACCCGGGCCATGGTGGGCAGCCGCCCATCCGCACCACCCTGGAATAGGAACGGTCGGCCGGTGTCGTAGCCCGTGTAGGGGTTCGAGCCGTAGGGGCGGTTGTGCCCGGTATCGCGGCTCAGCACCGCGGCGTCGGGATACCTCGTTTTGAAATCCGCCCAGGAGACGGTGGGCGCCGGCAGGAAGATCAGCACGGTGCCCGTCAGCTCGCCGATGATCGCTTCGCCCGTCGCCTGCTGCCACCAGGTCTCGGTCTGTCGATCGTACATCACCAGATCGCTGTGTCGGAGTTTGCCCGTTGTTCCGAAGTCCAGCAGCCGTTCACCGACGCGACGATCGAAGGCAATGGCGGTATTGCAGAGGGGACAATAGGTCACCGACACCGGAGTTCCGGCGACCTCGTCGTTGACGATCTCGTGCCAGATGAGGATTTGCCAGGGATAGCCACGAACCTCGCCGTCGTGTTCGAGCACGACGATGGGCTCGCGATCACCCATCCAGCTGTCGGCTTGGTCCACCGAAACGAATCTCGGCTCGTCGATCGCCGGAATACCATCCTTCGGTGGACCGCCGGACAGTATCTCATCGAGAGAAACCGAGTGTTTTGAGAAATCGGTCTTCCAGCCTTGGGTACTGAACGGCACGTTCACCTCGCGGGCCGAGCGCTGTCCCGCTTCGTCGGTTTGCGATTCGGCCCGACCACAGGCGAAGAGAGTGAGGAACCCGAGCATCGATATCGACACGGCATATCTCGAAATCTTCATGAAATACTCCTTCACATGTCTCTCAAAGTCGTTACTGCCTAGAACATTCCAGCGCCGGCAGGGGTTTCAACGTGGCCTCGACTTGCATTTAGGCCGGTCACCCGACAGACTCAGGGACCTTTAGACTACGGGATCAGGATTTGGATTTGGCTAGATCTACAGAATTCGCCAAAGCGACCGCTGCCGACAGCGCGGCGCCGAAGCCGTCAGAAGACACGCTAGGCAGGCTCCTGCGTAGCCTGAGGGTCTCGCTGATCGACATGTGTAACCTGCGCTGCAACTACTGCATGCCAGAGGAGGAGTACGTCTGGCTGCCGCGGGAGGACATCCTCAGCCCCGAAGAGATCGGCCGGATGGTCGGCCTTTTCACGGAACTCGGGGTAGACAAGGTGCGACTGACTGGCGGCGAACCGCTGATGCGGCGCGAGGTCGAGCAGGTGATAGAGCGGCTCGCCCACAACCCTCGTATTCGCGACTTGAGCCTCACCACGAACGGCGTGCTACTGCAGCGACACGCAGAGCGCCTCGCCCGGGCAGGGTTGCAGCGGATCACCGTCAGCCTCGACACGCTGCGTCCGGATCGTTTCAAACAGCTGACCGGCCGGGACCAACTCGAGGGAGTCATCGAAGGGATCGATGCCGCCGCTGCTTTGGGTTTGGGCGGATTGAAGATCAACACGGTGGTCATGAGGGGCTACAACGACGACGAGTTGATCGACCTCATCGAATTCGGCAAGAAACGAGGCGCCGAGATCCGGTTCATCGAGTACATGGACGTAGGCGGTGCGACCCAGTGGTCGATGTCCACTGTCGTTTCTCAGCGTGAGATGCTCGACGCTCTCGACCGGCATTACGGTCCGACACAACCCCTAAGCCGCAACGGAACCGCACCCGCCGAGCGATTCGTCCTGCCCGACGGGACCACGTTCGGCATCATCGCGTCGACAACCGAGCCGTTCTGTCGCACCTGCGATCGATCGCGCGTTACCGCTGACGGACTCTGGTTCCTCTGCCTTTACGCGGGACAGGGGATCGACCTGCGCACCCCACTCCGAAGCCAGGCCACGGACGATGAAATCAAGGACATGATTCTAAACGCCTGGACGGCACGTGAGGACCGCGGCGCAGAGGACCGAAAGACCCTGAACTCGCGTGGACCGCTTTATCAGATAGAAGACCTGCGGAAGGACCCGCATAGAGAGATGCACACGCGTGGTGGGTAGGGCAACCTGTAATCAGTAATCAGTAACAGACAAAATCGACGCTAAGACGCCACTGCTCGCGAGCATGGCGTGGATCCGTCTATTGACGGCTGGATGCGCGCGAGCAGGATTGGTTTTGCGTCGAGGAGAACAACCACTGGATTACTGATCACTGACTACTGGCTAGCAGCGGGTTCGGCCGTCAGGCGTTCTATCGAACGCCTGGCGGCCTCGACCCGGGGCTGCAACTCCGCGTCCGCGTCTTCCCAAAGTTCCACGAACTTGCTGTAATACAAGACCGCCCTGTCCGTATCTTCCCTCAGTTCGTAGAGCCCGGCGAGGCGCTCGTATATGCCGGCCAGCGCCCACCAGTCGGTCGCCGCCAGCCGGTAGAGCCACGGCGTCTCTAGGTAGCGTTCGTAGACCGTCACGACCGAGTCGGTCTGGCCAGCAGCGTCGTAGATCTGGCCCAAGACCGGAAGCGCACACATGGAGCAGCTGCCAACATCGGCCAACCGGACCTGGCGGATCGCCTCTTCGCCCAGCCCCTCGTGGGTGGCCAGCAAAGCCGCAGCGAACTGGGTCTCGGGATTCTCTCCGTAGGCTTGCTGTGCGTCGATGGCCTGGGCCGAGGCCAGCATCTCCCGGCTCTCTTCTATGCGACCGGCAAAAACATAGAACACCGCCAGGAGCCCGTACGGCCTGTCCAGCGAGTCCAATTCCTCCAGCGGGTGTCGCGAGAGAACTTCCTCGACGCGCTGGACTCCCCGGTCGGGCTGCCCTCTCAACATGAGATCGTAGAAGGCGATGCGGATCATGACCTGATAGTAGTTGCCGAGGTCGCCCGCCTGCTCGAAGGCCAGGGCGCCTTGCTCAAGGATTTGCTCCGCCTCGCCCAGCTTGCCACGGATTTCCGCCAGTTGCGCCTGGCTGAAAGCAAGAGCGAGCTGTGCAAGCCGGTTCACGTCGGTTCGCTTGCTAGCCTCGCGCAGTCGCTCCTCCGCCAGATCGTAGTCGAACTGCGCGCTGGCCAGCGCCGCTCCGTCCGTGAGCGATGTCGGATGGTCGGGGTACATCTCCGAAATACGCCGGTACTTCTCTTCCGCCGCATTGAAGTCGCCGATGGCGACCTCGGTCTGAATCCCGTTCGTGTAATGCAGCGAGCTTGTCGAGTCGACCTCGATGGCGCGATTGAACAACAGGTTAGAGCGTCGGTAGTCCCGGTCCTCGAAATAGATGAGCGCCAGGTTGTTCATCGCCCACGTGTCGTTCGGGTACAGGTCCAGCAGGGCCTGGTACGCCGCAGCCGCGCGATCGCTGTCGCGGGTCACGCCGTTGTAGTAGCTCCCTTCGGTCATGAAGCGCTCGCGGTCGGTCAACCGTTCGCGATGGTTAAAGGCTTGGGTCAGCGCCTCGACCTGACGAGCGCGATCCCTGCCCAGGTTGCCGAAGGTGATCCCCAGCTTCCGCCACGCCATGGCGAAAGCCGTGTCGTGTTGCACCGCCGACTCCAAAAGCGGGATCGCGCGCTCGTGCTCACCCTCCTCGGCGAGACGAACCGCCTGCGAGTACTCCCGCAGAGCTTCCAACGACGGGGTTGTCACCTGATCGAGGGGTTCGTTGGCACGAATCGTCGTCAGCGATTCGCCCATACGCTCGCGCAGCTTCTTCGATAGACGGTCGATGGCCCCGATGATCTGCGTCGAGTCGCGCGCGGTCTCACGGTGAGCCACCAGCGTTTGGCCATTCTGGGCGGAAACGAGCTGAGCTGAGAGTTGGTAACTCGTCCCCACGGGCGTTATCTCGCCTTCGACGACCGCCTTGATGCCTTCTCGAATCGCCACTTCGCGTGCCAACGCCTCATCCAACGGCTGGTCCGGATCGCGCTGCATCCGCTGCAGAGCCTGGCCCAAAGAGGTCGGCTCTACGACGGTCACGATGGAGGATTGGCTGAAATCGATCCGAAACGCTTCGGTGGCCGCTTGCCCCAGCAGGGGGTCGTTCGTGTTGTTCTCGAAATCCGCGAGGATAATGCGCTCGCGCTCCTCGATCACGCCGGCGGCTACCAGCGAGCCGACGGGCCCGATCCCGAACGCACGCATCGTCATGAAGACGGCGACGACCAGGCCCCAGACCGCGAACGCGGCAACGAAACCGACGATCGCCTTCCGCCAGGTCAGCCAGTGTTTCGCCGCTACGTGCTCGGCGGCGACGGTCGCAGATTCGCCCTCCGGTCCGACCGAAGCGGCCAAAGTCTCGAGCTGGGCGCCCGCCTCTGCCGAGCCCGCCCGAGTGCGGCTCTGCACCAGAGCCGTCGCCACCACGATGGGTAGCCCCATGAGGAGAAGTACGATCACCCCGGGGAAAACCCAGTCGGGCAAGCCGATCTGGTCGATGAAGATGTCTGTGATCTCTAGCACGGCGTAGGATGCGCCGAGATACACCACCAGCACCCGGGTCAAGTATCCCCGTCGGCTGGTC
>JBDHGH010000093.1:0-13566 GCA_039589995.1 Gemmatimonadota bacterium
CCTCCAACAATTGCGCCATTCGCGTGGAGCCGGCCAACTCGGCGTGGTCCTGCCGGTCCCGTCGCATCTGCTCCAGCAGTTCGCCCAACTGCTTCGTCAGCGGTCGAAAGATCATCACGCCAGCGACTCCGGCGGTGATCGACATGACCATCAATGCTCCCACGATCGGGCCAACGACTGCAGGATCCCAAGGTCCCATGATTTCGTCTCCAGGTCACATGCAAGCTGCACTCTCAATCCTTCCTACGCCAGGCTGTCGGGCACGGTTTCAAGGGGTGCCTGGCACTGGCATCGGCCACAGCCGAGGTCGTAGAATCAGGTATGCCTGCTTCGTTCATCATGGTCATGTTCGTCCTGCCGCTCGCTATCATCGCCACTGCAGTCGTCCTGGCGCGCGCCCTCAAAGACCGAAAAGAATGATGCAGGAAGGCGCCGCGCTTCACGTCACGGCAGATCCGTTCGCCATCGCTTCCTTCATCGCCTATCTGGGTGTGATCGTCGCCATCGGCGTCCTCTCAGCCAGGTTCTCGTCCACCGGTGTCAGCGAGTTCTTCGTAGGTGGCCGGAAGATGCACCGCTTCGTTGTCGCGCTCTCGGCGGTCGTGTCGGGACGGAGTGCCTGGCTGCTGTTGGGCGTCACCGGCATGGCGTACTCGATCGGGGCGGGGGCCGTTTGGGCGGTGGCCGGCTACATCATCGCCGAGATGTTCCTCTTTCTCTTCTATGCGCGACGACTGCGGCATTTCAGCGAAGCCAACGATTGTATTACGGTCCCCGATTTCTTCGCTGCGCGATTCGGTGACCGCGACGGTCGACTTCGGACCGTCATGGTTCTGACCATCCTCATTTTCATGGTCGGCTACGTGTCGTCGCAGTTCGTGGGCGGTGGGAAGGCCTTCGCCGCCAGCTTCGGGTTGAGCCCCACCGTCGGCGTGCTGCTTACAGCGTTGATTGTGCTGGCCTACACCAGCGTGGGCGGCTTCCTCGCCGTCAGCCTCAGCGACACGGTCCAGGCGTGCTTCATGATCGTCGCGCTCGTGGTGGTGCCCGCGATCGCCATCGCCGATCGTGCCGGCCTCGCCGCCGTCGTGGGTCAGCTCGCTGCGTTCGATCCCACCCAGGTCGACCCGTTTGCGCTATCGGCCGGCGTCATCATCGGATTCCTCGGCATCGGCCTCGGCTCACCCGGCAATCCCCACATCATCGTGCGTTACATGTCCATCGCCGATCCCGACCAGCTTCGGACGTCCGCGGTCGTGGGAACGATCTGGAACGTCGTGATGGCGTGGGGTGCCATATTCATCGGGCTGGCGGGCCGGGTCTACTTCCCGGAAGTCGCCATGCTCCCCGACGCCGACACCGAGCAACTCTACCCGGTGCTCGCCTCGCAGCTGCTTCACCCGGTTCTCTTCGGGATCGTCGTCGCCTCCATTTTCTCGGCCATCATGTCTACCGCCGACTCGCAGCTGCTGGTGGCGGCGTCGAGTCTCGTACGGGACTTCTACGAGAAGATACTCCATCGTGATGACGTCATCCCCCAGAAGCGTCTCGTTCTCTACAGTCGTATCGTGGTCGCCCTGCTGGTGGCTGTCGCCGTCATCGTCGGCCTGGCTGCCGAGGCGCTGGTTTTTTGGCTGGTGCTCTTCGCGTGGGCGGGCTTGGGGGCCTCGTTCGGCCCCACCTCCATCCTGGCGCTCTACTGGCGCCGCACCACCCGGGCCGGCGTAATCGCCGGGTTGATCACCGGCACGGCCATCACCTTCATCTGGGAACTGACACCGGCCCTGTCGTCGAGACTGTACGAGCTCATCCCCGCCTTCGCCGGGGGCCTCATCGCCACGGTAGTAGTGAGCTACCTGACTCGCCCCCCTCCCGGCGTAGATGAGATGTTCGACGCCATGTCCGGCCGCTGAGCTCCTACTCGTAATCGTACTCGTACTCGTACTCGTTATCCTACTCCGAAGGGGTCCGATCGAGATCCCGGGTCCCATCGATTACGATCACGAGTACGATTACGAGTACGAGTAATAAGGGGAGGCGTTGCACCAGCCCCTAGCTCCTAACCATAATCAGGCACCATGCTCCGAGTAATATTCACCGGCACATCTTCCGCCCGACCGACGGTGGCGCGGAATACCAGCGGAATCGCGATCCAAAGGGAAGGCGACCTCTTCCTCTTCGATTGCGGTGAGGGCACCCAGCGCCAGATGATGCGGTATGGGGTCGGGTTCGCCGTGCGGGAGATCTTTCTGACCCACCTGCATGCCGACCACTACCTGGGGACGGTGGGGCTGCTTCGCACGATGAGCCTGCAAGCTCGTGAGGAGCCATTGGGGATCTTCACACCTCCCGGTGGCGAAGACCTCTTGGCCGATGCCGTCGGCCTGGAGCTGGAAGAGCTGAGCTTTCCGGTGGAGATCAAGCCTCTGGCTCCGGGCGATTCGATTCGTCGCTCCGACTATGCGATTTCGGCCTACAAGGTGAACCACCCCGGTGGCGCCAACGGGTATGTTCTTCGGGAGGACGAACGGCCGGGCCGCTTCGATACGGACGCCGCCCGCGCGTTAGACGTCCCCGAAGGCCCGCTCTTCGGCCGACTGCAGCGCGGCGAAGCCATCACGCTGGACGATGGACGCGCGGTCACTCCCGATCGGGTCATGGGCCCGTCGCGACCTGGACGCACCGTCGTGTACACGGGCGACACGAGTCCGTGCGAAAGCACCGTCGAAGTCGCCGCTGGCTGCGACATGCTCATTCACGAAGCGACGTTCTCCGAGGAAGAGGTCGAACGCGCGCAGCGCACCGGTCATTCCACAGCCGCGCAGGCTGGCGAGATAGCCAAGCGGGCCGGCGCTCGGCAGCTGGTACTCACGCATTTCAGCGCCCGCTATTCCGAGCGGACGTTTGTCCTCGAGCGCGAGGCAAAGCAAGCCTGCGGCGGAAAGTGTGAGATCGTTGTTGCCTATGACGGGCTGGTCATCGAGGTGCCGCTTCGGGAAGAGAGTGATCGGTAATCGGTGATGATCTCGATCCACGTTCCCGGCGATAAGTCCATCTCACATCGTGCGCTGATGCTCGCGCCACTCGCGCAGGGCACCAGTCGCATCCGCGGTTTGACGTCCGGCGCCGACGTGGGTTCGACGGTAGCGGCGATGCGGGCGTTGGGAGTCCACTACGCGGAAGTGTCCGGACCCGATGCCTGCTTCGAGATCGCTGGCCCCGTCGCTCTCGAGCCGCCCCAGGCGACCATCGATTGTGGGAATAGCGGTACCACCGCGCGGCTGCTGCTCGGGATGATCGCCGGAAGCTCGGTCTCGGCCATCCTGGACGGCGACGCATCGCTGAGGCGTCGACCGATGGCTCGAGTCGTGGAGCCTCTTAACGGCGCCGGCGCGAGCTTCCGCGAGTTGGGACAGCGCGGCCGCCTCCCCCTCGAGTCCGTCGGTGGCAGGCTTCGACGCATCCATCACGAAACTCCGGTGGCGAGCGCTCAGGTGAAGAGTGCCTTGCTCATGGCCGGACTGTCCGCTGGCGTGCCCGCGCTGATCACGGAACCCGGCCCGTCCAGAGATCACACTGAACTGATGCTTCGCGGGATGGGCGCCAACGTCGTGACGGAAGAGACGGCAGGAGGATGGCGGGTCGCGTTCACGCCCGCGGTGAACCCCCTTGAACCTCTCGACATGCGAGTGCCTGGCGATTTCTCGTCCGCGGCTTTCTGGCTGACGCTGGCCATCCTGGGGGGCTGCGGTGACGGTGTCCGGATCGAGGGGGTCGGTCTCAATCCGCGCAGGACTGGCTTCCTACGAGTGGCAGAAGCGATGGGTGCTTCGCTGGAGGTGCGGGTCACGGGCGAAGAGGGTGGCGAGCCGATCGGGGTGGTCGCCGCGGGGCCCTCCGCGCTTTCGGGACTCGAGATTCCACCGGAGTGGGTGCCCACCCTGATCGACGAGATTCCGGCGATCGCCGCTATGGCGGCTCGAGCGGAGGGCGCCACGCAGATACGCGGCGCCGCTGAACTGCGGGTGAAGGAAAGCGATCGAATCGCTAGCTTGTGTCGAAACCTTTCCGCAGTGGGGGTGAACACCAGCGAGCTGCCCGACGGTCTGAAGATCGAGGGGTCTGCGGAAGCGCTTTTAGGGAAAGCGGAGTCCCAGGGTGACCACCGGATCGCCATGGCCTTCGGTGTGCTGGGGGCGCTCCCGGGAAACCAGATCGGCATCGACGACCGCGCCATAGTCCAGGTGTCATATCCCGGCTTCTGGGAAGAGTTGGCGCGCGTGGTCGAGTGTACGGAGGGGTGATGATCATCGCTATCGACGGAACTGCCGGGTCGGGTAAGACGACGACCGCCAAGGAGGTAGCGAAGCGTCTCGGATTCCTGCACCTGGACTCCGGCGGCTTGTATCGCGCCTTCGCAGTTGCTGCCCGTCGTCACGGTTGGGCCAGCCCGGCGGGCGTCGTTCCCGCAGAGAGGGTCGCTCAGCTCGCGGCTCAGAACGTCAGCGGCGAGGTTCACGCGGGCGATGTCGTCATCGCATTGGATGGGCGTCGACTGGGGGACGAGCTACGTTCGCCACCCGTTTCGGCCTGCGCGTCGAAGGTCTCGGTGCATCCCGAGATCCGTACCCGCGTCGACGAGATACTGCGTCGCATCGCTGGAGAGTTCGATGGCGGAATCGTCTGCGAGGGTCGCGACATGGGAACCGTGGTGTTTCCACAGGCCGAGCTCAAGGTCTTCATGCAGGCCGGGTCCGAGGTGCGGGCCGAGCGCCGTCTGCTGCAGCGCGGTGAGACGGTGACGCTGGAGGGCGTTCAGACCGAGGTCCAGCGCCTACTGGCTCGAGATTCCGCCGATTCCGGGCGTGAGGTCTCGCCGCTCCGCCAGGCGGAGGGCGCCATCGTCATCGATACTACAGAACTGAGCTTCGAGGAGCAGGTGTCGCGGATCCTGGAGGTGGCCGCCCAGCGACTTGACACGGCTTGAATTGGTGGGGTAGATTGCCCCTTTATTCCGGGGCGCGGCTATTAATCCCTGTTGCGAGCGCGTTTGCAGGTCCGGTAACGCCGCGGGGGTGGGGTATCTGCGCCCGTTTTTTCATTGTACCTAACTAAAATTGTGGGGACGTCGTTCCGGACACGACGAGTTCTTCAAACCCGATGACAAAAGAGAACAGCGAGGTCACTCCCTCGACCGACGCGGAGACCGCAGCAGACATTCCTCAGATCGAAGTGCCTGCAGAAACGGTAGAACCCAGCACAACGGAAGAGTCGCCCGAGACGGCGCCACAGACTACCGAGAGTGAAACCGTCATAGAGGTGGTCAAAGAAACGAACGGCGGATTACACTCACGTCGCTCGCTCTTCGATGAGGAAGAGTACTCCGATGAAGAGTACGAGGACATGCTCTCGATGTACGAGGACACCCTCAAGAACATCGAAGAGGGTGAAATTGTAAAAGCCAAGGTTCTGCGCGTTACCGATTCGGCGGCGATACTCGATCTCGGATTCAAGTCCGAGGGGTCGGTGCCGCTTGACGAGTTTCGCAGCCCGGAGGAAGTGGAGCCGGGGCAAGAAGTCGACGTTTTCCTAGAGAAGTTGGAGGACCAGGAAGGCATCGTCGTTCTTTCCAAGAAGAAGGCTGACTTCCTGCGAGTTTGGGAGCAGATCAAGGAAGCCTACGATGCCGACGAGTCGATCCGCGGCATTATAAAGAAGAAAGTAAAAGGCGGCGTCACCGTCGACATCATGGGAGTCGATGCTTTCCTGCCGGGTTCGCAGGTGGCTTTGCGTCGCGTTCCCAACGTTGACGAGCTCGTCGGCCAGGAATTCGATTTCAAGATCCTCAAACTGAACAAGCGCCGCCGCAACATCGTGGTGTCACGTCGCGTGATCCTCGAGCAGGAACGCGGCGCGAAGCGCGAGGAACTGAAGACACAGCTCGAGGTCGGACAGCTCCGCACGGGATCGGTGAAGAACATCACCGACTTCGGTGCCTTCATCGACCTGGGCGGTATGGACGGCCTGCTTCATATCACCGATATGTCGTGGGGTCGTGTCGGCCATCCCAGCGAGATCTGTAACATCGGTGACGACATCGAAGTGAAGATCCTCGACATCGATTGGGACCGCGAGCGCATCTCGCTTGGCCTCAAGCAACTCGAGCCGCATCCCTGGAAGGACGTCGAGGAGAAGTACCCGGTCGGGGGTCGCGTCCGCGGCAAGGTGGTCTCGATCACCAACTACGGCGCCTTCGTGGAGTTGGAGCGTGGCGTCGAGGGCTTGGTTCACATCTCTGAGATGAGCTGGACGCGAAACGTCCGACACCCCTCGCAGTTAGTGTCCATCGGTGATGAGATCGAGGCGGTGGTGCTCCGCGTCGATTCCGATGAGGAGAAGATTTCCCTCGGAATGAAGCAGGCGGAGGAGGATCCCTGGCTCAGTCTACCGGAGAAATACCCTCCAGGAACGCGGATCCGCGGCAAGGTCCGCAATCTGACTTCGTTCGGCGCCTTCGTCGAGGTCGAGCCGGGCATCGACGGTCTGGTCCACGTATCGGATATGAGCTGGACCAAGAGAATCCAGCATCCCACCGAGGTGCTCAAGAAGGGAGACGAGGTCGAAGTCGTCGCGCTGAGCATCGATGTCGATCAAAAGCGGATCTCCCTGGGGCTCAAGCAGACCGAGGACGACCCCTGGTATACGCTGGCGCAGACGTACGCTCCGGGCACCGATACGACGGGCACAGCCGTTCGTTTGCTCGACAAAGGCATCGTCGTGGATCTGGGTGCCGACGTGGAAGGGTTCGTACCCGTGTCTCAGATCGTCGAAGATCGTGAGATCCACAACCCCGGCGAAGTATTAAGGGAAGGTGCCACGCTGGCGATGAAAGTGATGGAGTCGGATCCCATCAACCGCCGCATCGTCCTTCAGGTCACCGAGATCACGGATCCCGGACCCGAGAAACCCGTCGCGGAGGAGGCCGAGGTAGCCGAAGCGGCTGATGGCGAAGTGCCCATCGACGCCGATGCGACCGGCGACCCCGGAGCCGATTACGAGGCGGCCCTGGCGGAAGCCCATGCATCCGGCGGCGCAGAAGAAGAAACGACGACCGAAGCCGCAGCAGAGGTCGAAGTAGAGCCAGCCGCCGAGGAGCTCGAAGTCGAGGCACAAGCGGAAGCCCCCGTCGAGGAGGTCGAGGTGGACGCGGAAGCCGAAGTCGAGGTCGAGGCTCAGGCGGAAGCCGAAACCCAAGCCGAAGTCGAGGTCGAGGCTCAGGCGGATGAAGCCCCGGAGGCGCAGGCTGAAGAGGCCGAAGAGCCAGAAGTAGCGCCCGCCGAGGACGAAGAAGAAAAGAAAGAGTGAGAACCGTGTTTCTTGGCTCTTAGCTGTTAATCGAAGGGGCGGAAACTTCCGCCCCTTCGTCTTTCTATCTGTCGGGTAGTTGGGTGCGGTCGTTGGCGGAGCGGTGGTCTTTCCGGCAGCCCGCGGTTGATCTAAGATCAAATCCATGGACCTAATCAGCATGAAGACTTGGACGTGGCGAATCGCG
The DNA here is from genome assembly GCA_039589995.1 of Gemmatimonadota bacterium. Taxonomy (GTDB): domain Bacteria; phylum Gemmatimonadota; class Gemmatimonadetes; order Palauibacterales; family KS3-K002; genus JBDHGH01. Next base: position 7,553 of record JBDHGH010000093.1, read on the forward strand.
GGGGCGGCGGCGCTGGCGACTGCCGCATTCGGACTGACCTGTGCGGGATCGACTACCGGGTCGTCGGGAGCACCGGGCCCCGGGCCCGAACCCGACACTCGGGACGCGCGGGCGCTCGAGCGCTCGGCTTCGCAGGAGTATCGGCGAGCCCAAGATCAGTTCGAGGCCAGCAACTACCTGGCGGCCGAATCGCTGGCCAACAACGTCGTCACTCTCTACGGCGATACGCGTTGGGCGAGTACGGCCCAGCTCTTGTCGGCCCAGGCCTCCTTCGAATTGAATGAACCGGAACAGGCGCGAAGAAAGGCATCTCGCTTTCTGACCTTCTACCGCGCCTCCGATCCGCTCCGTGCGCCGGGCCTCATCCTCATCTCGAGAACTCTGTTCCTAGAAGGCTACACTGTCGAGGCGGCGGATAGTCTGCTTTCGACTTCGACGGAGATCGACGGCGGCCAGCGAGACGAGGCCGCGCAGTTGGCTCGCATGCTGGCCGCGCAGATGGGCATCGGGCAAATCGAGGACGTCACCGGTCGCTGGCCAGCACACCATCCCCTTCAGTCCGTGTTCGAGGTCGAGCGTGCCTCGCTTCTCCTGGCGGCGGGCCACAGCGACGACGGCCGTGAAGTCGCCCGCGGGGTCTTGGCGATGGACCCGATGGATCCCGAGCGCGACCGCGCGGAAGCCATCGAGTCGGGCGAAACGGAGACGGCGCAGTGGCGGCCCATCATCGGCGCGATTCTGCCTTTGAGCGGACCCCTGGAGGCGTATGGACGGGCTGCCGAGGAGGGCATTCGGCTGGCCATCGAAGAGTACAACGAGCGTTACCTGGATCAGGTGACCTTGATCGTTCGGGATGATGCCGATCGCTACGAGGACGATGGCGAGTTAGCTCGCGAGCTGGAGCGCTTGGGCGCTGTGGCCGTGGTCGGCCCGCTTCGCACCGAGGGTCTCGAGATCGCCGCGCGAGAGCGCCGCGACCGCGACATGCTGATCGTCAGTCCTACCGCGCTCGAGAACTTCTCGTTCGAACGGAACACCTATTCCGTTTGGAGCACGGTCGAGAGAGTCACACGCGGTGCTCGTGCCCTGGCGGCTTTCGCCGTTCGAGATCTGCAGCTTCAGCGTTTCGGTGTGCTCTACCCGAACACGCAGGAGGGAAGGACGCAGCTCGCTTCGTTCGCCGACGCGGTCCGCGCCCGCGGCGGAGAGATTGCCGCCTCGATCGCGTACGAGGATACGGCCACCACGTTCCAGTTGCCGTTGGAGTTTCTCGGTGAGTCGCACCCGCAGGCGATTTTCGCTCCGGCCAGTTCGCCACGCACGGTGATACAGTTGTCTCCTCAGTTCTCCTACTACGGTCTGCGCGGCGTGCAAGTGCTGGGGGATTCCGAATGGTCGGCGCCGGAAGTGATCCGACAGGTCGAGCCGCGCTTCATCAACGGAACGATCATCTCCACGTTCCTTCATCGATCCAGCTCTTCGGTGCGCTGGACGGAATTCGAGGAGATGTACGAGCGGAAGTACCGTAAGGGATTGCGCGATCTGGTGCCGGCGCTGGCCTACGATGCGACGCATCTGATCCTCTATTCGCTGCCGTGGGGCTATCCACGCCGCTCGGCGGTGGCCCGGCAGTTCGGTAGAATTCGTAGTGTTCCGGGCGCCACGGGCGTCTTTTCGGTTGAGAACGGTGCGGTCACCCGCCGTCCGTTCCTCCTGGGCGTAAAAGACCGCGACTTGGTGCCTGCCTTCGACGAGCTTCGAAGCGACCATATGACCTACGAACGGGAACCCAACCGATGACGATGCAGGAAAAGCTGAAGCAGCTGGCCGAGCTTAGGGCGAAGGCCGAGCTCGGCGGCGGCGAGGCACGCATCAAGGCTCAGCACGACAAGGGCAAGCTGACGGCGCGCGAGCGTCTCGATCTTCTCTTGGACGAGGGCTCGTTCCGCGAGTTCGATCGCTTCGTCACTCATCGGGAGACGCAGTTCGGCCTGGCCGAGCAAAAGGTGTTGGGTGATGGCGTGGTGACGGGCCAGGGCCGCATCCACGGTCGGCCCGTCCTGGTATTCTCGCAGGACTTCACCGTTCTCGGTGGGTCGCTGTCCGAAGCACACGCCGAGAAGATCTGCAAGGTCATGGATATGGCCATGAAGGCGGGCGTTCCGGTGGTCGGCATCAACGATTCCGGCGGCGCCCGCATCCAGGAGGGCGTGAAGTCGCTGGGTGGGTACGCCGAACTGTTCTGGCGTAATACCCAGGCCTCGGGCGTCGTCCCACAGGTCAGCGTCGTACTCGGTCCCTGCGCCGGCGGCGCGGTCTACTCGCCGGCGATCACCGACTTCATCTATATGGTTGCCGGAATCTCCTACATGTTCGTCACCGGGCCCGATGTGGTGAAGACGGTGACGCACGAGGAGGTCGATTTCGAGCGCTTGGGCGGCGCAGAGATTCACGCCTCGACATCCGGCGTCGCGCACTTCGTCAGCGAGTCCGAGCCCGCCTGCCTCGAACACGTTCGCCAACTGTTTCGCTACATCCCCCAGAACAACTTGGAGGAAGCCCCCGCCGGGCCTGGGGAGGATCCGCCCGATCGCATGGACGAGGAACTCCTCGACATCGTGCCCGACAATCCGAACAAGCCCTACGATGTCCATGAGGTCATATCGCGGGTCGTGGATGACGCGACGTTCTACGAGGTGCACGCCGAGTACGCGAAGAATATCGTCGTCGGCTTCGCGCACCTGGGCGGACATTCGGTGGGCATCATCGCGAACCAGCCGGCGGTTCTCGCCGGCGTTCTGCACATCGACAGCTCGATGAAAGGTGCACGCTTCATTCGCTTCTGCGATGCTTTCAACATTCCGATCATCACCTTCGAGGATGTTCCCGGCTTTCTGCCCGGCGTGGCGCAGGAGCACGGTGGCATCATCAAGGAAGGGGCGAAACTGCTCTACGCCTATTGCGAGGCGACGGTTCCCAAGCTGACCGTCATCCTTCGCAAGGCGTATGGCGGTGCCTACGACGTGATGAACTCGAAGCACATTCGTGGCGATTTCAACTTCGCATGGCCCACGGCCGAGATCGCCGTCATGGGTCCGAAAGGCGCAGTCGAAATCCTCTTCCGCCGCCGAATCGCCGAAGCGGATGACCCGAAGGCCGAGACGGACAAGTTGATCAAGGAATACGAGGAACAGTTCGCGAACCCGTATATCGCAGCATCGCGCGGCTACGTCGACGATGTGATCGATCCGAGAGAGACGCGACCTCGCTTGATCGAGTCATTGCGTATGGTGCAGGCCAAGCGTGAGGCGGGTCCATCACGCAAACACGGCAACATCCCTCTCTAATGATCAAGAAGGTCCTGATAGCCAACCGTGGCGAGATCGCGGTACGCATCATCCGCGGCTGCCGCGAGTTGGGCATCGAATCGGTGGCGGTCTACTCGGAAGCCGACCGGCTTGCCCCTCACGTGTGGCTCGCCGACGAGGCCTACGAGGTCGGTCCTTCTCGGGCTGCGGAAAGCTACCTCTCCATCGTGCGTCTGTTGAACGCGGCCCGAAAGTCCGGGTGCGATGCCGTGCATCCCGGGTACGGTTTTCTGGCCGAGAACGCTGACTTCGCGGCCGCCGTCGAAGAAGACGGACTCGTGTTCGTCGGCCCCACAGCCCCCACCATCGCGCTGATGGGCGACAAGACCGAGGCGCGCAAGGCGATGGAGAGGGCGGGCGTCCCAGTGGTCCCGGGAACCACGGAGGCTCTGGTCGAGCTCGAGGCCGTTCGCGAGGCGTGCCGTTCCGTTGGGTACCCCGTCTTGTTGAAGGCGGCAGCCGGCGGTGGTGGCAAGGGGATGCGGCGCGTCGACGAGGAAAAGGAACTGGAATCGGCGTGGGGCGCGGCGCAGCGCGAGGCGCAGGCGGCTTTCTCAGACTCGCGAGTCTACGTAGAGCGTTTCCTCGAGCATCCGCGCCACATCGAGTTTCAGGTGCTCGCGGACACGCACGGTAATGTGATCCACCTGAACGAGAGAGAGTGCTCGATACAGCGGCGTCACCAGAAGCTGATCGAAGAGTCGCCGTCCCCCGTCATGACGCCAGACCTCCGCCGTCGGATGGGTGAACAGGCCGTCGCCGCCGCGCGAGGCGCGGACTATCGGGGCGCCGGCACCGTCGAGTTCATGGTCGTCGATGGTGATTTCTACTTTCTCGAGATGAACACGCGCCTGCAGGTGGAGCATCCCGTCACAGAGATGGTGACAGGAACGGATCTGGTCCACGCCCAACTGCGGATCGCGTCCGGCCAGCCTCTGGATATCAGCACAGTCGAGCCCAGCGGACACTCCATCGAATGCCGCATCAACGCCGAGGACCCGTTCAACGGATTCCTCCCGGCAGTCGGCCGCATCGAACAACTGCGCACACCGGATGGAACCGGGGTACGCTGGGACGCGGGGATCGTTCAGGGGACCGAAATCGGATTGTTCTACGACCCGCTGCTGGCCAAGCTGATCGTCCACGCGGAGAGTCGGGATGCAGCCATCGCGCGCATGGCGCGGGCGTTGGACGAGTTGTTGATCGACGGTGTGTCGACCATCGCCCCGTTTCATCGTCGCGTGATGGACGAGCCCGATTTCAGGGCAGGGAAGTTCGATACCGGGTACCTGGACGAGCATTCCGATATCATGAGCGTCGATGGCGATGGGAAGAACTCGAGTGTCGCCGCCTTGGTGGCAGCTCTGTTGGAAGACCAGCAACGCCGGAAGATCCAGGTCCAGGACACACCCGAGACCCAGAGCGGAGGCGGCTCCTGGCGCTGGCCTTACGGTGGATGGTCCAGCCGCGGTTGGAGCCGGCGCAATTGACCGAGGGCCAGCAGCGTAGGTCTGAGCCGGTAAGCCTCGAGATCGCCTCCATCGTCTCGGGAGGCGATGGCCTGGCTAGACAAGCCGACGCCCCTGTCGTGTTCGTTCCGCGCACTGCGCCGGGCGAGCAGGTCGAGGTCGAGATCGTCGAGGGCCACCGTCAGTGGTCTCGCGGTCGACTCCTCCGCATCGTTACCCCCAGCCCATCCCGCCGCGATCCGCCGTGTCCCCACTACCCGGTCTGCGGCGGTTGCCAGCTCCAGCATCTCGACTACCCGACACAGACGGCCGCCAAAGCCGGCATCATCGCCGACACGCTGCGCCGCCTCGGTAAAATCGAAATCGAGCCACCCCAGGTCGAGCCGTCCGCAGCCGAGCTCGAGTATCGCAACCGGGTCACGTTCGTACTGAGACGCAAAGGAAAGGACATCGTTGCCGGTTTCCACAGCTTCGAGGACCCTTCGCGGATAATCGATCTGGACCGCTGCCCGTTGGCCGAACCGCCCATCAATCGAGTCTGGTCCGCTCTTAGAGAGGCTTGGGGACCCCGGGCGAAGCTCCTGCCATCAGGTGCCGAGTTGCGGCTCACTCTGCGTGCGACGCAGGACGGTGAAGTCGGACTCGTGGTCGAAGGCGGCAGAGGAAACGGTGATCCCGAGGCCCTCTTCAACGCGGTGGATGGGCTGGCCGCGATCTGGCGTCTCGACGCCGACGGCGCGGCGGCATGGTACGTGGGCGCGTCGATTCTGGAAGAGCGGTGGGGCTCGCATCGAGTGGAACTGGCGGGCGACGCCTTTCTTCAAGTGAACCGTGAGGTCGCGGCAAGACTCGAGGCCTACGTCTTTGAACAGTGCGGCGATGTGGTGGGCCAGCGGATCATCGATGCTTTCTGCGGGTTCGGTCTGCGGGCGCTGGACCTGGCCTGGAAGGGCGCCCGCGTGGTTGGCATCGACACCGAAGAGCACGCCATCGCCGAGGCCCACGGAAAAGCGGTGGAGTCGGGCGCCACGGCACGCTTCGTCGCCGCACCGGTAGAGCGCGCGCTGATTCACGAACTACCCGCGGACCTGGTCCTCCTCAATCCGCCCCGCAGTGGTGTGAGTCAAGAAGTCCTGGAAGGGTTGCTTAAAAAACCGCCGGCCCGAGTGATCTACGT
>JBDHGH010000094.1:0-13555 GCA_039589995.1 Gemmatimonadota bacterium
GCATGTCCAGCGCGAGCATCGAACTGGATATATCGACGACCAGGGCTATCGCGATGCCTTCCGCCTCCACTTCCTCTTGCGTCACACCCGTCTGCGGTCGTGCCAGCGCCACGATCAGTGACAGCAGAGCCAGACCTCGAAGCACCGAGGGCAATGCCGCCAGCCAGCGGGCGATTCTGCGACCCGCGCGGGAGGCGACGTCGCCCCGCGAGTAGCGGAAACCGCCGCGGTCCCTCCGCCAGAACCACCAGAGCGGAAAAAGGATCAACAAGGCGAAAGCCAAAGGGGACTCGAATGTCATGAGTCAGCGCGTTCCTCGTCGTTGGCGTCTTCGTCGGTTACGACGGTCTCTTCGAACGCCTGGGCATCTACCGTGTACTCGTCATCGGCGAACAGTTCCTCCAACACCATGACCGCGTTATCCCATTCGTCCTGGTCTCGCTCTTCCTCCATGGACGAGGTGAAGGCCTCGTCGATCTCCTCGGGCTCTTCCGCAGGAAGCTCGAAGGCGCCGATCCAACCCCGGGCCGACTCCAGAGAACCCGTCGCTTCATCGAGCGTCGGCCGACGCCGCGCGAACTTGACCAGATCCGTACCGACGAGAAGCTGGCCCAAAGTTATCACTTCCTTCGGCTCGACCCCCTCGCCCCCTACCGCGGACACGAGCTCCGGCGTCGTGAGGTCGAGGCCCCATCGCCTATCGTTGTCGGCCAGGAATTCGCGAACGATTTGAGACAGGGCCGAGTAGTATCCCTTGAATTCTCCCGCCTCGGCCAACCCGGCCTGCTGCAGGCGAGCCAAAGCCGCCAGGGCACGCTCCCGCGGCGGGGTACCGGCGGGTACGGGCACGGGAGAAGTCACACCGCTGCGTCTAACGAACGCAAGGGTTCCCAACAGCAGAGCCAGCAGCACGCCCGTGACGGCCAGCTTCTCCGTCATGCTCCAATTTCCACCCACCACATCGGCGGGCGGCTGCCAGGCCAGCGTGTCGGGGTTGGCATCGACCGGGACCATCGACGATACCCTAACCGACACCTCCGGAAACGGGACCGCCAGCTCGGCCACGTCGGTCACGATGCGCACCTCGGCCGCCGGCGTAACCAGTTCGCCGATGTCCCAAGCGGTCAGGCGATAGCGCGCGGTGCGTACGCCCGGTTCCGTGTCGCCCAGGACCACGGCCGGACCCAGGGCTGTGACAACGCCAGTGTCGGGGAGTTCCGGAAACGAGACTTCTGCGTTGTCGGCCACGCCGCTGACCGAGATCGTAAGCGTCAAAATCTCGCCGATGCGGACCGAGTCGGGTGAGACTACGGCCTGCACATCGATTCCGCCCGAGCGTTGCGGGGCGGCTTGGGCCGCAAACACGAGAAGGGCGATGGCCAGAAGTTTCATCGCCCCATCTTCCGTTCGCGTGCTTTGAAGAAGTTGATCAACGGCGGCACGTAGGACCGATCGGTCTGAATCTCGATCTGGTCGATCGATAGGCGCCGGAGCAGACGCCGAAGTCGCACATCGTCTTCTCCCGCCAGGTGCTCGAACCGCTCACGCACATAACGGTTACCCGAATCCAGAACGATCGTGCGATCGCTCTCCGCATCGATCAACTCCAAGAATCCGACATCGGGAAGCGATCGCTCACGGGGATCGGATACGGTGATAGCGACCAGATCGTGTCGGCGACTCACGATTTTCAGCGACTTCTCGAACCCGCTGTCGAGAAAGTCTGAGATGAAAAATACGATCGCCCGGTGTCGTAAGATACGCCCCAGGTAGTCGAGCGCGACGGACAGGTCTGTCCCTTTTCCCTCGGGTGTGAAGGCGAGCAGATCGCGAATCAGCCGAAGAGCGTGTCGCCTGCCCTTCTTGGGTGGAACGAATTCCTCGATCTGATCGGTGAACGTTAGCAATCCGACTCGGTCGTTGTTGTTGATCGCCGCCATCGCTATGACCGCTGCGATCTCGGCCGCGACTTCCCCCTTGAACCGTCCGCGCGTTCCGAACTGCTTCGAGCCGGACAGGTCGACTGCGAAAAGAACCGTCAGCTCGCGCTCTTCGGTGTATTTCTTGACGTAGGGGTGGCCCATTCGAGCCGAGACGTTCCAGTCGATAGAACGATACTCGTCGCCGGGCGCATATTCCCGCACCTCGGCGAACTCCATCCCGTGCCCCTTGAATACAGATTGGTATTCGCCGCTGAAGACGGTGTTGACCAAGCCGCGGGTCCGCAGCTCGATCAGCTTTACCTGCCGCAAGACTTCTCTTGGGACGGCCTGTGTGGTGGGCGACGAGTTCATCGGTCAACGGTCAACGGTCAACGAGGCGCGCAGCGCCGCTGCACTCGATACTCTGACGTCGGCTGTTCGCTGTCGGCTGTCGCACCGGACGTCGACCGTCTTCCGCCGATCGTCGATGGGAGGTCAAGGTACTTCTACTGCCTCGAGAATGCGGCGTGTGATCTCTTCCGAGGTGACCTCCTCTGCCTCCGCCTCGTACGTCGTGATGATGCGGTGGCGAAGGACATCGGGAGCCACGGCCTTGACGTCGTCGGGAATGACATAGCCGCGGCCACGCAGATAGGCGTGTGCACGACTGGTCTGAGCGATGTAGATCGTGGCGCGCGGCGATGCGCCGTACTCGATCAAAGGCGTGAGCTCGGGCACGCCGTACTCCGCCGGCTCGCGCGTGGCGTGGACCAGGTCGACGATGTAGTCGGCGATCTTGTCGTCCATGTAGAGTCGCACGATCTCGGATCGCGCTTCGAATATCGCCTCCGGCTCCGTCACGGCGTCGACCTCGATTACGTCGCCGGTGGCCATCCGCATCATGATCTCTTTCTCTTCCGAGCGCGACGGATAGCCGATCGTCACTTTCAGCATGAAACGGTCGACCTGGGCTTCCGGTAACGGGTAGGTCCCTTCCTGCTCGATCGGGTTCTGGGTCGCCAGCACCAGAAACGGCTCGTCCAGGATGAAAGTAGAGCCGCCGAAGGTGACCTGTTTTTCCTGCATGGCTTCTAGCAACGCGGACTGCACCTTGGCGGGTGCACGGTTCACCTCATCCGCCAGGATGATGTTGGCGAACAACGGACCGCGTCTCGGCTCGAACTCCGCCGTCTTCTGATTGTAGATCATCGTCCCGACCAGGTCGGCCGGGAGAAGATCGGGCGTGAACTGGATACGCTGAAAGCTCGTGTCGATCGTTTCCGCGATCGTGCGGATCGTCAACGTCTTGGCGAGTCCGGGCACCCCTTCCAACAGAACGTGGCCACCCGTGAGCAGGCCAAGGAGGATACGCTCGACCATGTATTCTTGCCCGACGATGCGCTTCCGAACCTCGGCGATGATCGCCTCGGTGAGCTCGAGACCCGCCGTGCTCGGGGCGGGCGCGGGCGAGGTTTCTCGCAACTCCGCCGCTTCCGGAGTTTCCTGATCCTCGCCTCGCGTTTCTTCCAGCTTGATCTCGTCTGTCATGCGCGGTAGCCGTTACCTCGGTTGATGTCTTCTTCAACCTGTTAAGGTGAGACGTTTCCTCCTAGCGCTTCACGCGCTCGCCCCCGTCCTCTTTCTTGAAGATCCAGGCCGCAGCGGCCCCAGGGCGAATATCGTTCTTTCGGCTCGCCAGGTCTATGTCCGCGATGGACCCCTCGTCCGGGCCGGGGGCATGGGTCACCTCTTTCATGTAGCGGCCGACTCGCTCGCGCCACAGCTCCCAATTCGAAGGCCGCAGGTCCACCCAACCCCGAGCGATCAGCCGGGCATCGACCGAGCCACCTTCGTCGGGCTTGACCTTTAGAGCCGGCCCACGAAGTACCTTCTCGCCGTCTGCGGAGATGATCGGGATGCCGATGGATACGATGTTTACTCGCAAGTCCTCGTCTGCCGCCAGCAGGGCTTCGGCAGCCTCCGCGGTCTCTTGTGGATCGAGTTTCGCCGCTTTCCCCAACGTGCCGAACAGACGCTCGAGTATATGAGCCTCGAACAGCAACTTGCTCAACCGCGGGGGTCCGAGCATCTCGAACGCCACACTGCGTGTGCCGTGTTCTTCTTCCAGTTCCTCGAGCCGTCGTAGAGCCAACTCGCGCAGTACGCCGCCACGATAGGTCGGGCCCATCGCTGCCCCGTCCAGTGCGGACACGATGTCTAGGCCCGTGGGCTTACCGCGTATCTCGCGGACGACGACGGTCGCGACCTCCTCGGTGGTGACCAGCTCCATCAAGCCCAGAGCCGAGATAGTCTCGAACTCGTCGCGACTGAAGAGTCCGTTCTCGCCCATGTCGATGTAAACGGCCTCGAGCGCCCCGCCCAACTTTCGCCAGGCGTTCGATCCGTCGTCCAGAGCCCGATCGAACGCCACCGGATCGGCATCGAAGCGCTCCATGGCTTTGCCGCGCCAGGACAGCGGTCCCACCGCGATCTTTTTCCACGCGATCGCCGCTGTCGGTTTGATCTCTTTCACCGCCGGCGCGCCCGGCGTCCTGGCCGTGAGGAACAGGAGCAGCGAATGCGCACCGGCAACGCTCGCCTTGGCCAGCAACATGTTCGAGGGTCTTTGCTCCGAGTGCGTGAACGGAACGTTCAGCCCCATTCCGCCCGTGCCCGAGGTGCCGACCTTCAGATAGAACTGGGTACCCGCGGCCCGCAACGACTCCAACAGCGTATGAACGTGGCGGATCAGCTGCGGCATGTAGATATGGGCGAGATGCTGCTCGACCATTTCGGCCATGTCGTCACCGGCCTCCAACGCGGCCCGAAGCCCCGCGACGCTGCTGAAGATGTCCTGGTAGGCGATCGCCGTCGCGGTGTTCACGCAGTCCACCACGATGTCCGGCTTCTCCTCTACCAGCAGCCGATACAGAAACGAGCGCTCCAGCAGTTCGGGGGTCAGCATGCCGTAGATGTCGTCGAGCAGACGGCGACGCATCTCCGGCGATTCTGCGAGCTCGTCGCGTCGCCGGTCCTTGAACTCGGTGGCAACCATCAGGTCGCCCCAGTTTCGGGCGATCTCGGTCTTCCCCTCTGCTAACTGTTGCAGTTCGGCGAACCCCTCCTCGGTCTCCTCCTTTGTCAGGGCCGTGATCGTGAGGCGAGCCGGCTGGCGCCTCAGCATTCGCCTGGCGATCGCCATCCCCACGAGACCGGAGCCGCCAAGGATCAAGACGCGTGTGTCACGTATCTCCATCGGAATCTCTCGTACTCACCACAGCCCGAAGTGCGTCCACTTCGTCGGCGGTGAGCTCTCTCCATTCACCTGGCTCTAGCGAGCCCAACTCGACGGGTCCAAACGACAAGCGAACCAAGCGCAACGTGCGGAGCTCGAGTGCTTCCAGCATCCGACGCACTTCTCGCTTGCGGCCTTCCCGCAGAGTGAGATGGATCTCTGTTATTGGCGTCCCCGTCCGTTGACGGGGTGACGAGTCAGTCGTCACTCGGACATTCTCAGCGCGGGCCAGCCCGTCTTCGAGAGCGATGCCCCGCTCCAGCCTACGGGCTTCCTCCGCGCCGGCCACACCTTTTACCTCCGCGCGATAGCGGCGCGGGATCTGGCTGCTCGGATGCAGCAGAAGGTGAGCCGTCTCACCTTCGTTGGTGAAGATCAGCAGGCCCTCCGTCAGACGATCGAGACGTCCGACGTAGAACAACTCATCGAACCCATCCGGCAACAACGAGTAGACCGTGGGACGGTCGCGGTCATCTTTGCGTGTCGTCAGGTAGCCCGACGGCTTGTACATCGCGACCCAACGAAGCGGCCGCAATTCGACGATTTTGCCATCGACGTGTACCACCTGCTCGCCGGGGACGACTTGCGTACCCAGCTCGGTCACGACCGTCCCGTCGACGCTGACTCGTCCCTGTACGATCAGACGTTCTCCCTCGCGCCGCGATGCGACGCCGGCACGCGAGAGATACTTCTGTAGACGCACTTTCTGCTTTGTAGGAGTCGCTTCCGTTATCCCTCGGCGCGCAACGTGATCTTCAATTCCTCGGGCCGCGGTAGATCCTCCAGCGATTGCAGTCCGAAGTGATCCAGGAACTTGCGCGTCGTCCCGTACAGCAGCGGCCGACCCAGCCCCTCCGCCCTACCCACCACATCGATCAAGCCGCGCTCCTGGAGACTGCGCAGAACACCCGCGACGTTGACGCCGCGAAGCTCTTCGACCTCTATGCGACTGACCGGTTGACGGTAGGCGATGATCGCCAGGGTCTCCAACGCGGCCCTCGACAACCGGCTGGTCCGCGTTACCGAGTCGAGTCTCTCGAGGTAAGGAGCGTATTCGGGCCGCGTCAGGATCTGGTATCCATCTCCCAACGGGTAGATCTGGAACGACCGCTCTTCACTCTCGTATTCGAGACGCAGCTGGTTGATCGCTTCTTCCACATCCTTCGACGAGAGATCGCCGCTGGCGCGAGCGATTTCCCCCGCGGTGAGCGGCGCCTCGCTGGCGAACAGGACGGCTTCAATTACTCTCGTCGTCTTCACTCGGATAGACCCATAGTGTTCCGAAGTGTCGCTCTTGTCTTAGAACCGCCTTCCCGCGCTTGGCGAGCTCGAGACAAGCCAGGAACGACATCACCGCATGAACCCGCGTCTTCCAACGCTGCACGAACCAGTCGAACGGCACACGCGTCTTGCGCTTCAACGAGTTGAGCCACAAGTCGATCTTCTCGTCCACCGTCACCGGTCTGACGGGGGCCCGGTGCGGCCTTTTCGCCAGGGGCTGAGGTAACTCGAGGGCGACGCCGAGGAACTCGTCCAGCGTCAGGTCGAGCGGTAGCTCGGTTACTTTCGGCGGCGGTCTGGGCGGCACGTAACCTTTCCCACGGTGTCGTGCCCGCTCGGCCTCGGCGGTCGAGAGGGTGTAGGCGACCTCGCGGAACAACTCATATTCCAAAAGCCGTCTGACGAGCTCGGTGCGAGGATCCTCGTCCTCCAGTAGATCGTCGCGCCGCGGCAGTAGCATCTGAGCCTTGATGCGTACCAACGTCGCTGCCATCTCGAGGAACTCGCCGGCGCGCTCCAGAGTCATTCTCTGCTCCACGCCCTTGATCGCCGCGACGAACTGCGCCGTTATGTCTGCGATCGGGATATCGAAGATATCGATGTCCTGGGAGCGGATCAGGTGGAGCAGCAGATCGAGCGGTCCCTGATAGCGTTCGAGATCGACGACGAAGCGGTCGTCTACACCGACAACGCGCGCACCCGTTGGCGTTGGAAGCCTCATCCCCTCATCCTCCACTTCTGTCCCATGATTGGGTCTGAAGTTAAAAGGAGCCAAATACCCTGTCAAAGCAAGGCTTCCGTGGCTTGACACTCCCGTGGGCCTGGAATATCCTTACGCGGCCTCACAACCGGAGCTGGCGGAGTACCCAGCCGGGGTGTACAGACCCGGCCTTTGCTGTTTCTGGGCCTGTGAACTGCGAAATAGCGAATTACCTGGAGAACCCGTGCCGAATACAAAGTCTGCTACCAAGCGATTGCGCCAGAACCTGCGCCGCCGTTCCCAAAACAAAGCGGCCCGCAGCGAACTGAAGACCGCCGTCAAGAAGGTCCGGGCAGCTTCCGAGCCCCAGAACGCCTCCGACGCGTTCCGCCAGGCGGCCCGGATGCTCGACCAAGCCGCCGGCAAGGGGCTGATCCATAAGAACCAGGCCGCGCGGTCGAAGGGACGGCTGGCTAGGCACGTTCAGAAGTTGGGTGGGACGATCTAGCGTCGTTTTCCTTAGTAGCACAAATGCAAGAGCGAGCTCCGTATTGTGGGGCTCGTTTTTTTTGGGGTAGGCGTTTTTTTGGGAGTAGGTGAGTAAACGAGTAATAGAGAAAAAGAGACTGCGAGTTGGGAGTGAGGGCCCCAGGCGGAACCCAACTTCAAACTCGCAGTCTCGATTGCTCCGTTACTCGTTTACTCACCTACTCCCAACACCAACCGTCACTCAGCTGGGAGCTCCTCACCACACTCGGTGCAGTACCACTCCGCCGGATCATTCGCCGCCGAGCAGTGCGGGCAGATAATCGTCTGGGGCGTGCCGCTGCCGCGCTGCTCGAGGAAGGTGAACGATTCCGCCTCCTCCGTGTTACCGAGGGACAGCGACTCCAGGAAGGCCAGCTCGTCGCCGACGCCCTCGCCGCCTTCTCCGCCTTCCGCTTTCGCCCCCGGCTTGGGGTCAGCTGTCTGAGGCTCGGAAGCAAGGGGCTCGGCTTTGACCGTGACTTCCTGCATGTCCTCGTCTTCGAGCACCAGCTCCTCGAGCGAGATCAGCCCATCGTCGTCACCCAGGCTGTCATCCGATCCCAGCGCCACCGGCTCGGGCTCGGGTATCGGCGTGTGGATCGGTTCGGGCTCGAGCTCCGGCAGTGGTTCCGGTTCCAGCTCGGGCTCCGGTTCGGGCTCGAGCGCCACATCTACCGGCTCGGGCTCGGGTTCGGGTTCCGGCTCTGGTTCCGGGGCCGGCCTTGCTTGGGCGCCCTTCACCTGCGCTACGATCTCCTCGAGCCGGTTGATCTCGACACGGACAGTCTCCAGCTCGTCCTCGGTGTCCCTCAGGGAACCCAAGAGGCTGGACTCCATCTCCGTCCATTCCTTCTCGTCCTCGTACTCACCGACGCTGCGGCGCAACCGGGCTTCGTCCAGCTTCTCGGAGCGACCCGACCTCTCGGAATCCAGGTCGCCCACCTTCGTCTCCAAACCCTGGAGCTTGCTCTGGATCGACTCGCTGTGCGCCCGAAGCCGGTCCAGCACTTCCTCGAGACGCACCTGGTAATCGCTGCGTACTTTTTCGTACGCCGAGCTCGAGGTGGCCCCCTTCTCCGATTCCAGCTTGGCGAGCCAGGCCTCGAACTTCTCGCGATCTTTGAGAAGCTGATCGACTTCTTTCATTACTTTATCGGCCATCTCTTTCACCTCACACCCGCTGGTGCCGCTTCCCGGTCACCTAGACTGCTGAATGCCGGTCGGCCGTCCACCAAGGTCATCACCACCCTACCCACAAGTTCTTGTCCAGCAAACGGAGTATTCCGACTCAGACTCAGGAATTTCTCCGGTCGACAAATCCAGCGTTCGTTCGGATCGAACACCACCACGTCGGCGGGCGATCCTTCCTTGAGCGACCCACCCTCCAGACCGGCGATCTCGGCGGGCTTGCAGGACAGCCTCGCGATCAGCTCGGAAAGGTCCAATCGACCGCTCACCACCATCTCCCGGTTACACACACCCAACGCGGTCTCGAGGCCGACGATGCCGAACGGGGCAAAGTCGAACTCGCGCTCCTTGTCCTCATAGTGATGAGGAGCGTGATCGGTCGCAATACAGTCGATCACTCCCTCGACCAATGCATCGCGGACCGCCGACACGTCGGCGGCCGACCTGAGGGGCGGGTTCATCTTGGCAGCGGTATCGTAACCGCGGACCGCCTCGTCGGTCAGTGCCATGTGATGAGGCGTGACCTCCGCCGTGACCCTCACCCCCCGGGCCTTGGCAGCCCGGATGATCTCCACGGCTCCCCGGGTCGCGACATGTAAGATATGCAGCTGACCCCCCGTAAGTTCCGCGACGAGAACATCTCGGGCTATGGCGGCATCTTCGGCGGCGTTGGGAATCCCCCGAAGACCCAGCGCTGTCGAGACCGGCCCTTCGTTCATCACGCCCTGGGCGCTGAGCCCCAAGTCCTCGCTGTGCGAGAAGTACGGGATATCGAAGGCGACGATGTACTCCATGGTGCGACGCAGCAACCCCGAGTCGTGGACCGGGCGGCCGTCGTCTGATACCGCTATAGCGCCCGCCGCGACCAGTTCGCCGATCTCGGTCATCTCTTCGCCCTTGAGGCCCACCGAAACCGCACCGACCGGGTAGACGCGGGCAAAGCCGGCGCGCTCGCCTTCGGCGCGAACGAACCCTACCGCCGCCGGATCATCGATGGGCGGTCGCGTGTTGGGCATCGCACAGATCGATGTGAAGCCTCCCGCGACAGCCGCGCGGGCTCCGGAGGCGATCGTCTCCTTGTGCTCGTCACCGGGCTCCCTCAGGTGCACGTGCAGGTCGACGAGTCCCGGAGCCACGACCAGGCCGGCGACGTCCACGACTTCGCTGACATCCGATGCTTGAAGGCCTTGGCCCAAGCCGGCCACGCGTCCGCCAACCAGCAGCAAGTCGAGATGGTCGTCGATACCCTGAGACGGGTCGATCACCCGGCCGCCCCGGATCAGCATCGGTCGACTCATTGCGCTTTCTCCCCTTTCGCCGCCTCGGCACGCTCGGGCGTGCCGCCGGCCAACAGGTAGAGGACCGCCATGCGCACGGCCACCCCGTTGGTGACCTGGTTGAGGATCACCGAGTGCGGTCCGTCGGCCACGTGCGAGTCGATCTCCACCCCTCTGTTCATGGGGCCGGGGTGCAGGATGAGAATGTCGCGGGGCGCCCTCTCCAGACGCGATATCGAGACGCCGAAGAAGCGGTTGTACTCGCGAAGCGACGGAATGTAACCGGCCTCCATGCGCTCGAGCTGCAGGCGCAAGATGTTGAGTACGTCCGCCCACTCGATGGCTTCTTCGACGCGCTTGAACACATGCACGCCCAATTCCTCGATCCCATGAGGCACCAGCGTCGGGGGCCCACAGACCGCCACCTCCGCGCCGAGCTTCGTGAGTCCCCAGATGTTCGATCGCGCCACCCGCGAGTGGCTGATGTCGCCAACGATGCAGATCTTCAGACCCTCGATGGTGCCACGGTGGTCTCGGATCGTCAGCATGTCCAGAAGACCCTGAGTCGGGTGCTCGTGTTGACCGTCGCCGGCGTTGATCACGTTGGACGGGATCCGCTCGGCGAGGAACTGGGCGGCGCCCGACGATCCGTGGCGCATCACCACCATGTCGATCCGCATGGCCTCGAGGTTCCGCGCGGTATCGACCAGGCTTTCTCCCTTGACGATCGACGAGCTGGAACCCGTGATGTTCACCGTGTCGGCTGACAGTCGCTTCTCGGCAAACTCGAACGAGACCCGCGTGCGTGTCGACGGCTCGTAGAACAGGTTGACGATCGTCTTCCCACGAAGGACGGGGACCTTCTTAATCGCCCGCTCGCTGATCTCTTTGAAGGGCTCAGCGACATCCAACAGCGCGATGATATGCTCTTTGCTCAGCTCTTCCAGACCTGTCAGGTCTTTCCCAAACTCCACGTTGCCCGTCACCTATCGTATCTTGTGCAGTTCCACTGACAGCCGTCCATCCTCCTCCGGGACGTGAACCGCCACATCCTCGGACGGCGTAACCTCGAAATGCCGACCCACGAAGTCCGGCTGAATCGGCAACTCCCGGCCACCGCGGTCCACGAGCACACAAAGGTAGATCCGCGCCGGCCGACCGTAGTCGCCCAGGTGATCCATTGCCGCACGCACCGTTCGCCCGGTGTGACACACATCGTCCACAATGACGACGGCCTGGTCTTCGATGTTCGGGATGTCGCTCGCGCCGATAACGGGGCGGGGTCCGATCACGCTCAGATCGTCGCGGTACAGCGTGATGTCCAGGGTACCGCGGGAGATCTCCTGCCCTTCGCTCTTCTCGATCTCGTCGGCCAACAGCTCGGATAGCTCAACGCCGCGCCGATGAATACCCACCAACACCAGGCCCACGGTCCCGGCGTTCGCCTCGACGATCTCGCGGGCCATGCGCGCTATGGCGCGCCGCACGGCTCGCTCGTCCATCACTACCGTGTTCGTCTCGGTGTGCACTTCTTCCCCCATGCCACCCCATTCTATATGGCGGATCGCCGCCAGTATAGCGCCTTACCTCCTTAAGTGTCAACGTATTAGACCCTATTTTCAAGGGGTTTCCGTCACCGCCACCTTTACAAGCTCCGGCGCTGCTCCTATGATCCCCCGGCCATTCAGACCTGGATCCAATCTTATGCACCGATTCGTCCCAATCGCCTTGCTTTCTCTCGGCGTCGCGGTCGCGCCTGGAGCAGTTTCCGCCCAAGCCCCGACCCAACTCGACGTCGGCGGACCCAGGACCGTGCTGACCCACGTCCCGTTCACCTTGAGCTTCGTCGCCCCCGATGCCGGCGAACCGGTCGCCTGGCGCGTCGTTCGCGCACGGGACAGCGAGGTGATCGCAAGCGGAATCGTCGAGCCCGGTGAGAACGTGGAAGTCGAGTTGAAGCTCGACCGGCGCGGGGACGCCCCGCTGCGAGTCCTGACCGCCTCGGCCAGTGGCGAGTTGTCGCCACTGACGCTGCCGGGATGGTTCAGCATCCTGCCGCCGCTGCTGGCCATCGCCATGGCCCTCATCTTTCGCGAGGTCGTCGTCTCGCTGTTCGCGGGTGTCTGGCTCGGCGCCTTTTTCATTGTCGGGCTCAATCCGTTCACCGCGGTTCTGCGAAGCATCGACACGTTCATCGCACCGGCACTGGGGGATGGCGATCACGCCGCCATCGTGATCTTCAGCTTGCTACTGGGCGGTATGGTCGGGCTAATGGGCCGGAGCGGTGGAACGCAGGGCATCGTCAACGCCGTGGCACCGATGGCCACCAACCGTCGGCGCGGACAGTTGGCCACGTACCTATCCGGGCTGTTGATCTTCTTCGACGACTACGCCAACACCCTCATCGTCGGCAATACCCTGCGACCCATCACCGATCGACTACGGATATCGCGGGAGAAGCTCTCTTACCTGGTCGACTCGACCGCCGCACCCGTGGCCGCGATCGTGTTCGTTTCGACCTGGGCCGGCTACGAGATCTCGTTGATCAGCGACGGGCTGAAGGCGGCCGCGGCGCAGGTGGCCAGCACCGACCCCGCGCTGGCCAGCCAACTCGGTGGCGCCAATCCGTTCACCGTGTTTATGAGCAGCATCCCCTACCTGTTCTATCCGATCCTGGCATTGGCCATGGTGTTTCTGGTCGCCTGGACCCAGCGTGACATCGGACCGATGCGCTCGGCCGAACAACGTGCCGCGCGCGGAGAGGGTCTCTACCGGCCCGGCGCGATGTTGATGGTGGACACCAGCGCCGAACTGATGTCGCCTGTGGAGGGCAAGCCCCAACGTTGGTACAACGCGGCAATCCCTGTGATCACCGTTATCGTCGTCGTGCTGCTAGGTCTTTACATAGACGGCCGGGCCAGCTTGGGCCGGCCGGGAACGCTGACCGAGATTCTCGGTGAGGCCAATTCCTTCAACGCACTGCTCTGGGGATCGCTTTGCGGAGTACTGGTCGCGTTCCTGCTCGCCACCACACAGCGGATACTCAAGATGCAGGAGGCGATCGAGGCCTGGGCGGGCGGGATGCGCGCCATGCTGCTGGCCATGATCATCCTCGTGCTGGCCTGGTCGCTAGGAGCCGCGACGGAAATGATCGGAACCGCACAGTGGGTGAGCCATATCCTGGAGACTGCGGGCTTCCCGCTGCGACTATTACCCGTCTCCGTCTTCGTGGCAGCCGCCGTGATCGCCTTCGCCACAGGCACGTCGTGGGCGACGATGGCGATCCTGATCCCGCTGGTGATTCCGCTGGCGGTCACGCTCGGCGGCGGCGAGCATTACGGTGTACTGCTGGGCACCATCAGTT